>NZ_JBJGZA010000022.1:0-76879 GCF_054050255.1 Geodermatophilus sp. SYSU D00700
CTCCGCGTCGCGCGGCACGCAGCACGGCCACCTCCCCACGGTCGGCTGGCCACATGGTGCTCCCCCGCGGCGTGGCGGGGAAGGGACTCGCGCGTCCCGGATCCGGCTCGCGCCGGTGGGTGCGCAGACGCCGAGGGGGGCGCCCCCCCCCCCCCCCCCCCCCCCCCCCCCCCCCCCCCCCCCCCCCCCCCCCCCCCCCCCCCCCCCCCCCCCCCCCCCCCCCCCCCCCCCCCCCCCCCCCCCCCCCCCCCCCCCCGGGTCAGGCGACGCCGAGACCGACCTCCTCGGCCTCGACGGCGGCGTTCCACTCGCGCTTCTCGGCCTGCCAGCGGTCCTCGGTGCTGCCCAGCCGCCAGTAACCCGACACCGACATCCGCTCCCGCGGCACGCCGAGCCCGGACCGGACGAAACGGCGCAGCTCGCGGACGGCACCGGCCTCGCCGTGCACGAACACGTGGACGTCGCCCCCGGGCAGGTCGGCCCCGACGACGGCGGCCACCAGCGCGACCCCGGGCGCGGGGCCCCGGCGCACCCAGGTCACCCGCACCCCCGGCCCACCGGGCAGCGGCTGCTCCTCCTCCGGCCCGGCGACCTCGACGAAGACCTCCGCGCGGGCGTCGGCGGGCAGTGCGCCGAGCGCGGCGGCGATCGCCGGGAGCGCCGTCTCGTCGCCGGCCAGCAGGTGCCACCCGGCGTCGGCGGCAGGGGTGTAGGCGCCGCCGGGACCGAACATCTGCAGGGTGTCGCCCGGCCGCGCGGCCAATGCCCACGGCCCGGCCACGCCCTCGTCGCCGTGGACGACGAAGTCGATGGTCAGCTCGCCGGCCGCGGCGTCCCAGGAGCGCACCGTGTACGTGCGGGTGGAGGGCCAGTGCGCGCGGGGCAGCCGCTCCTGCACCTCGTCGAGGTCGAAGGGCGCGGCGTAGGGCGCCCCGGCGGGCGGGAAGAGCAGCTTGACGTAGGAGTCGGTGTGCTGCGGGGCGAACCCGGCCAGCCCGTCCCCGCCCAGGACGACGCGGACGACGTGCGGCGTCGGCCGGGTGGTGCGCACCACGGTGCCGGTGCGGGGGGTGCGCCGGCGGGGCGGGTTCTGGTCGGCCACGGGCCCTCCTCGGATCAGGGAAGGCTCACCTTACCTGCGTCCGATGGGCGGCCCGGCCCGGTTTCCGTACCCCGCCGTCCGGGTAGCCGGTGGCCCGCGGGAACGACGCCGTCCCCGGCGCCGTCACCGGACGCGCCGCTGGTCCCGACGGCGCCCGACCGCACTTCCCCACGGCTCACCGGCCGGCACCCGCACGGGTGCCGACCGGGCTCCACCCGCACACGACCGGGCGACGGTCGTCGCCCGGCGATGTGTGCGTGATCCATTCCCGGGTAGCGAACCGCCGACCGAGATCCACTCAGGAGGAACGATGACCCACTCCATCGACGCTCCCCTCCCGCCGCCGCCCAGCTCGGGCGCGACCGGCTACGGGGACACGAGTACGACCTCGACGACCACCACGACGACCACCGGGTCGCCGTCCACCTCCGACGTCGCGAAGGACGAGGCCCGCAACGTCGGCGAGACCGCCAAGCAGGCCGGCAGCCAGGTCGCCTCGACCGCCGCCGACCAGGCGAAGAACGTGGTCTCGGAGACGAAGTACCAGGCCCAGGGCCTGGTCGACCAGGGCCGCACCCAGGTGCGCCAGCAGGTGGTCTCCCAGCAGCAGAAGGCCGGGCAGAGCCTGTCCAGCCTCGCCGAGCAGCTGCGCGGCATGGTCCAGGGCAACGCGCCGGCACCCGGCCCCGCCCGCGACCTGATCGAGCAGGGCGCCGGCCGGGTCGAGGAGTTCGCCCGGATGCTGCAGAACCGCGAGCCGGGCGACCTGCTCGAGGACGTCCGCAGCTTCGCGCGGCGCCGTCCCGGCAGCTTCCTCCTCGGCGCGGCCCTCGCCGGTGTCCTCGCCGGCCGGCTGACCAGCGGGGTCAAGGCCGCGCACAGCGACGGCTCCTCCTCGGGTGGCCGGCAGCAGGGCACGACGACCTACGGCACCAGCAACTACGTCGACCCGGCGCCGGCCTACTCCGGCTACGAGACGACGACCACCTACGAGACGACCACCTCGGGCGGCTACGGGACCACCGGCGGGTACGGCGAGACGCCGTCGACCACCGGCACCCCGCTGCCGCCTCCCCCGTACGGGACGACGCCGCCGGCCGGCGGGGTCGTGCCCCCGACGACGCCCGCCGGCTGGGACGACCCGACCCGCCGTCCGGGCACGGGGGTCTGAGCCATGTCCTCCCCGTACTCCGGCGCGACGCCGGTGAGCGGCCAGTCGGGCTACCCGCCGGAGCCCCCGCAGGCCAACTACGCCGTCCCGCCCACCTACGACCAGGGCCAGGGCAGCAGCGCCTACACCGACCAGTCCTACGGCGCCTCGACGGGCGCGCACGCCGGGGACCTCGGCACCCCGACGACCGAGGCCGGCCGGCCCGACGTCGACGGCGTCTCGGTCGGTCAGCTGATCGGCGAGGTCACCAAGGACTTCTCGGTGCTCATGCGCCAGGAGCTCGAGCTGGCCAAGGCCGAGATGCGGGTCGAGGCCAAGAAGGCCGGCCAGGGCGCGGGCATGTTCGGCGCCGCGGGCCTCGCCGGGCTGATGACGGTGATCTTCCTCAGCATCGCGCTGTGGTGGGCGCTGTCGCACCTGGTGGGCCACAGCTGGTCGGCGCTGATCGTGGCCGTCCTCTGGGGGATCATCGGCGCGGTCGCCTTCGCCATGGGCCGCAAGAAGTTCCGGCAGGTCAACCCGAAGCCCGAACGGACCGTGGACACCCTCCAGCAGGTCCCCGGCGCCCTCAAGCCCAACTGACCCGCGGGCCTGCGGGCCCCCCACCTCTCTGGAGCAGACATGACCAGCAGTGACCCGGAAGTCATCCGGCGGCAGATCGAGGAGACGCGGCGCGAGCTGAGCTACGACGTCGACGCCCTCAACGAGAAGGTCAACCCGGCCCGCGTCGTCGACCGGCGCATGAGCGCGGCCAAGGGCCGCTTCTCGCGCGCCAAGGACGCCGTGATGGGCTCGGCCCACCACGGCCGCTCCTCGGCCGGCGGCGCGGCGCACAACGCGATGGGCTCGGTGCAGGGCACCGCGTCCAACGTGGCCGGCAGCGTGCAGGGCACGGCGCAGAACGTGGCCGGCTCGGTGCAGGGCGCCGCGTCCAGCGCGGCGGGCACCGTGCAGGACGCCGCCTCGCAGGCGGCCTCGGCGGTGCAGCAGGCGCCCGACGCGGTGATCCGCCAGACGCAGGGCAACCCCCTCGCGGCCGGTCTCATCGCCTTCGGCGTCGGCTGGCTGGTGAGCAGCCTGCTGCCGGCCACGCAGAAGGAGCAGGAGCTGGCCCAGCAGGCCGAGGCCGCGGTCCGCGAGCACAAGGACCAGCTCCTCGCCCCGGCCAAGCAGGCCGCGCAGGAGGTCGGCGAGCAGCTCAAGCCGGCCGCCCAGCAGGCCGTCCAGGAGGTCAAGGGCACCGCCCAGGACGCCGCCCAGACGGTCAAGCAGGAGGGCCAGTCGGCCGCGCAGGACGTGCAGGGCCAGGCCCAGCAGTCCCGCGAGTCCGTGCAGAGCCAGGCGACCAGCTCCTAGCCGCACCCCGCACCACCTGCAGCGCCCCGCCGGGTCCGCCCGGCGGGGCGCTGCCGCGTCCGGCCCTCCCCTGGCCGGGTGACCCGGCCGCGCGCCGGCTGCAGCCGCGGGCCGGACGGGCCGACCCCTCCCCCGTGACCGGGACCGGGGCCGAGCTCGCCGCGCTGCGCGCGCGGGTGGCCGAGCTCGAGGCCGAGCGGGCCGCGCTCGCCGCGCTGGTCGCCGACCGCGGCGAGGAGCTCGCCGTCGCCACCCGGATGCTGCGCGCCCGGGCCGCCACGATGACCGGCGTCGTCGACGCGATCACCCGGCACTCGGTCGTGGGCACCGACCGCGACGGCGTCGTCCGCGTGTGGAACCCCGGTGCCGAGCGGCTGCTCGGCCTCCCGCGTGCCGACGTCGTCCGGCAGCGGCGGATCACCGACTTCCACGACCCCGCCGAGCTCGCCGGCGGCGGGCTGTCCGCGCTGGTGGGCGCCGCCGCCGAGCGGGGCAGCGACGTCCGCGACTGGACCTACGTCGCCGCCGACGGCACCCGCCGCACGGTGTCGGTGGCGGTCACCCCGCGGGCCGACGACGACGGCTCCGGCGGCTGGACCTTCATCGGCACCGACGTGTCCGACGCCCGCGAGGCCGAGCGGCTCAAGGACCAGTTCGTGGCGCTGGTCAGCCACGAACTGCGCACCCCGCTGACCTCGGTGCTGGGCTACCTCGAGCTCGTCCTCGACGACCCCGGGCTCGGCGCCGGCCCGCGCCGGCACCTGGACGTCGTCGCGCGCAACGCCGCCCGGCTCGAGCGGCTGGTCGGCGACCTGCTGTTCACCGCCCAGGTCGACGCCGGCCGGTTCCCGCTCGAGCCCGGCGAGGCCGACCTCGGCGCCCTGGTGCGCGCCGCCGAGGAGTCCGCGCGGGTCACCGCGGCCGCCGCGGGCGTGACCCTGACCGCACGCGCCCCGGCAGCCGGCCCGGTCGTGCCCGGCGACGCCGTTCGGCTGGGCCAGGCGCTGGACAACCTGGTGTCCAACGCGGTCAAGTTCACCCCCCGCGGCGGGCGGGTCCACATCGGCGTCGAGCAAGCGGGTCCTGAGGTGCGGGTGGCCGTCACCGACACCGGTGTCGGCATCCCCGCCGCCGAGCAGGCCGGCCTGGGCACCCGCTTCACCCGCGCGTCGAACGTGCGCCGGTCGGTGCCCGGCGCAGGGCTGGGCCTGGCGATCACCCGGGCCATCGCCACCGCGCACGGCGGCCGGCTGGAGCTGGTCAGCACCGAGGGCCGCGGCACCACGGCCACGCTGGTCCTGCCCCGCTGAGCACACCGGTCTTGCGCCGATCGTGCGGGGGTCCCGCGCCGGCGCTGCGGAGGCGGTGGCAGGCTCCCCGGCGTGAGCACGGAGCACGGCGCGACCGCAGGACGGACCACGATCGTCACCGACGGCGACCTGCCCGCCCGCCTGCTGGCCTTCCTCGAGGACCGCGCCACGGCCGCGCCGGCCGGACCCGACCTCGCCGCCGTCGAGCCCCCCGCCGTCGACCCCGCCCTGGTGCAGCGGCTGCGCGCCGCGCACGCCGACGCCCTGCCGGGCCGGCTGGCCGCCATCGACCGCGCCGCCCGCGCCGGGGACGCCCGCACCCTCGCCGCCGACGCCGGCGCGCTGGCCGGCAGCAGCGCGCAGCTCGGCGACCCCGCCGTCGCCCGGCTGTCCGGGGCCATCGCCCGCCAGGCCCGCCGCGGCGTCGTCGCCCGCACCCTCGTGACCGAGCTCGCCGAGGCCGCCGGCACCGTGCCGGCGCCCCGCGACGGTCAGGCCACCAGCCGGTAGCCCACCCCGCGGACGGTCCGGATCTCGGCCGCCGACAGCCCGGCGGCCTGCAGCTTGCGGCGCAGGTTGGACATGTGCGCCTCCACCAGGCGCAGGCTGCCGGCCCAGTCGGTCCGCCACACCTCGCGCAGCAGCGTCTCGCGCTGCAGCACCCGACCCGGCCGCGCCGCCAGCGCCGCGAGCAGGTCGAACTCCGTGCGGGTCAGGTCGACGACGGCGCCGTCGACGCGCACCTCGCGGCTGTCCTCGTCGACCTCGAGGTCGGCGAGCCGGACGACGGCGTCGGCCGCCGGCGGAGCCGCCGGGACCGCCCGCGGACGGCGCAGCATCGCCTGTACCCGGGCGACGAGCTCGCGCGGGGAGAACGGCTTGGCCATGTAGCCGTCCGCGCCGACGGCCAGGCCGACGAGCAGGTCGACCTCCTCCGCGCGCGCGGTCAGCATGAGGACGTAGCAGCCGCTCTCGGCGCGCAGCTGCCGGCAGACCTCGGTGCCGTCCCCGTCGGGTAACCCCAGGTCGAGGACCACGAGGTCGGGGGCGCGCCGGCGCACCTCGGCCAGGCACTCGGCGGCGGAGCCGACGGCGCGGACCTCGAGCCCGGCCCCGGTGAGCACCGTCGCGACCAGCTCGCGGATCTCCGCGGTGTCCTCCACGACGAGCACCGACTGCGCGGCCACCGCACCCCTCCCTCGCGCGGGCGGTGGTCCCGCCCGTCCGGGAGGTCATCGGCCGGGCCGGCCCGCCCGTGCAGCCGGAGAGCACGGGCTCGCCCGGCCGAGTGAGCAGTCGTCGCCGGTCGACACGGCGTGTCGGCGCGGGTCGCCGACCGCAACCGCTCACTCGGGCCGCCGCCGATCAGACGAAGGCGCTCACCCCGGTCAGCGCCCGGCCGACGATGAGGCTGTTGATCTCGCGGGTGCCCTCGTAGGAGTAGAGCGCCTCGGCGTCGGCGAAGTACCGCACGACGTCGTTCTCCAGCAGGATCCCGTTGCCGCCGAACAGCTCGCGGGCCAGCGCCACGGTCTCGCGGGCCCGGGCGGTGACGAACGACTTGGCCAGCGCCGCCTGCTCGTCGCGGAAGACGCCCTCCTCCTGCAGCTGCGACACCCGCACCGCCATGCCCAGGCTCGCGGTCACGTTGCCGGCCATGCGGGCGAGGAGGTCCTGCACCAGCTGGAACCCGGCGATCGGGCGGCCGAACTGCGCGCGCTCCTTGGCGTAGGCGATGGCCGCCTCGAACGCGCCCATCTGGCAGCCCACCGCCGACCACGCGACGCCGCCGCGGGTGAGCTTGAGCACCCGGTTGACGTCCTTGAACGAGTTGCCGTGCTCGAGCTTGTTCGCCGCCGGGACGCGGCACCCGTCGAACACGATGTCGGCGTTCTGCACCGTGCGCAGCGCGTACTTGCCCTCCATCTTCGACGGCGTGAAGCCGGGGGTGCCCTTCTCGACGACGAACGTCTTGACCTGGTCGTCGGCGACGTCGCGGGCGAACACGACCACGACGTCGGCGAAGGTGCCGTTGCCGATCCAGCGCTTGGCGCCGTCGATCACCCACTCGTCGCCGTCGCGGCGGGCGGTCGTCTCTAGCCCGCGGGCGACGTCGGAACCGCCGTGCGGCTCGGTGAGGGCGAAGGCGCCGATCCGGTGCAGCGCCACCATGTCGGGCACCCAGCGGGCGCGCTGCTCGTCGGAGCCCAGCAGCACGATCGAGCCCATCGACAGGCCGTTGTGCACGCCGAGGAAGGTGGCCATCGACGGGTCGACCCGCGCGGTCTCCAGGGCGATGAACCCGGTGAACAGCCGCGAGGCGCGCGGCCGGTGCTCGAGGTCGTAGCTGCGCCCGACCATGCCCGCCTCGGCGAAGCGGGGCACCAGGTCCATCGGGAACTCCGCCGCCGCCCACGCGTCGTTGACCCGCGGGCGGACCTCCTCGTTGAGGAAGCGCCGGATGCCGGTCAGCTCCTTGCGCTCGTCGTCGGTCAGCAGCGTCTCGTAGCCGTAGAGGTCGCCGGGCAGGTCGTCGGTCATCACGGGTCCTCCGTCGTCGGGTCGCCCTCACCTACCCGCGCGCGGGAGCCCGCAACTCGACCGCGGCGGTCGCGTACGGCGCCGTCGCCGCCTCCACCGTCGCGGCGACCGCGAGCCCCCGCTCCCCCGCGAGGCCGGCGACCGCGGTGGTCACCCGCTCGCGGTCCTCCGGGCGCATCACCGAGAAGCCGACGACGACCCGCCCGCCGGGGGCCAGCGTGCGCGCCACGACGTCCCACTCGGGGGCGGGCGGCGTCCAGAACGCCCGCACGTCGACGGCGACGACGGCGTCGAACCGCCCGGACCCGAGGTCGGCGCCGAGCAGCGGCGCGGCCAGCACGCGGACCCGGCCGGCGTCGACGGCGGCCCGGTTCCGCCGGATCGCCGCCTCGGCCATCCGCGCCGACCGGTCGACGGCGACCACCTCGCCCGCCCCGACGGCCGCGGCCAGCGCGGTGACCAGGACGCCGTGCCCGCACCCGACCTCGAGCACCCGCTCCCCCGGCGCCGCGGCCACCACGCCCGCGACGAACGCCAGCCGGTCCGACGCCGTCCGCGCGGTCACACGTGCGCCTGTCCGGTGGACGCGCTGGTCCCGCCGTCGACCGCCAGCACCGCGCCCGTCACGTACCGGGCGCCCTCCGAGGCGAGGAACAGCACCGCCGGCGCGATGTCCTCGGGCTCACCCGGCCGGCCGAGCGCGATGCGGTTGCGGAAGGGCGCGAGCGACTCCTCGTCGCGGGGCGCGTCCGCGTTGAGCTCGGTGAAGGTGAAGGCGGGCGCGACGGCGTTGAGCCGCACCCCGCGCGGGCCCCAGTCCAGCGCCAGCGACCGGACGAAGTTGGTGACCGCGGCCTTGGTGGCGTTGTAGCCGGCCTGCCCCCAGTCGCCCCGCAGGCCGGACACCGACGAGACGGCGACCAGGGTGCCGCCGGACTCCGCGAGGCGGGGCAGCGCGGCCTTGGCGAGGTGGAAGAACGCGTCGACGTTGGTGGCGCGCATCTGCTCCCACGCGTCGTCGGCGAGGTCGGTGACCTCCCCGCTCGCGTAGCCGGCCGCGTTGCTCACCACGACGTCGAGCCGGCCGAACCGGCCGACGACGTCGGCGACGAGCTGCCGCACCTGGGCGGGGTCGGAGACGTCGGCGGGCAGCGCCGCCCCGCGCTCGGCGGGGACGCCGTCGAGGGCGGACTCCAGCGGCTCCCGCCGCCGGCCGGTGACCACGACCGTGGCGCCGGCGTCGAGGAAGGCCCGGGTGATCGCCAGGCCGATGCCCGTCCCGCCGCCGGTGACGAGGACGACCGAGCCGGTGAAGTCGAAGGTCGCTGAGCCGCTCATGCCCCGCGCCCTACCCGGCACCGTGGACCGGGAACGACGATCAGCCCCGCTGGCGCCGGCGGCGGCCGCCGAAGGCCTGCTTGACCCGGCGCCAGCGGTTGGGCGTGTGCTCCGCGTCGAGCAGCTCGGTCTCGGCCAGCAGCCGCTCCACCGGGGCGAGGTCCGGGGGCTCGAAGGGCACCAGCGACCGGCCGGTGGGCCGCATCAGCGAGTCGACGGCGCGCACCAGCGAGCCGCCGGAGCGCTCGACGGCGGCGGCCACCTCCTCGGGGTCCACGCCCAGGTGCTCGCCGAGCAGCCGGTGGCGCATGCCCAGGACCGCCGCCCGCAACTCCGCCTCGCGCGGGTCGCCGGTGCGCGCCTCGATCGACACGTCGCACTCGGTGTCCAGGCCCATCGACCGGTTGTTGAGGTTGGACGAGCCGATCCGCAGCAGCCGGTCGTCGAGCACGGTGACCTTGGCGTGCACGTACACCGGCTCCCGCTCCTCGGTGACCGGGACCAGCAGCCGGAACCGGTCGTGCCGGTCGGCCTCCCGGACCAGCGCGAGCAGCTTGGCCCGGGCGGTGTCCATCGCCTTGGTCTCCAGCCAGCTCTCGGCCGACCGCGGGTTGAGCACGACGAACTCCGGGCCGTCGTCCTCGCCCAGCCGGTCGGCGATCGCCTCGGCGATCCGGCGGTTGGCGAAGTACTGCGTCTCGATGTAGACGGCGCGCCGGGCGGCGGCGATCACCGCCAGCCACAGCAGCTCGATCTCGTGGACCAGCTCGGCGCCGCCGTGCTCGGGCCGGGTGCGGGAGACGGCGAGGTCGACGTCGGTGAGGAGGGTCTCGACGTCGGGCCAGCACGGCTCGACGTCGGCCACCGGCTCGAGGTGCTCGCCGGTGCCGCTCTCCCAGCGCTCCCGGGCCAGGTCGCCGATGGCGCGGGCCGCCGGGCCGGACACCAGGCTGGTCACGTCGTGCCAGGCGCCGCGCAGCCGGGTCGTGTGCGGCCGGTGGCGCAGCGGGTTCCGGTCCCGGTGCTCGGAGGTGTCCCAGCGGTCGGCGGTGACGTCGATGCCGCCGGCGAAGGCCAGGCAGTCGTCGATGACGACGATCTTCTGGTGGTGGGCACCGCCGATCGGGTGGTGGGTGTCGATGCTGAACCGCAGCCGGTCGGGGGTGCGGCGGTTGAGCAGCACGATCGGTGCCATCCGCCGGTTGAGCGCCACCAGCATGCCGAGGTCCCACTGCAGCACGCCGATCTCCAGCTCGGGGTTGGCGCGCACCGCCCGCTCGAGCACCCGGCCCAGCCGGTCCTCGCGGGCGGGGCCGGGGCTGCGGGGGTCCAGGCGGATGCGGGGGTCGAAGTCCCAGCCGATGAACAGCACCCGCCGCTCGGCGCGCAGCACCGCCCGCTTGAGGGTGGCGAAGTAGTCGGCGGCGTCGACGAAGACGGCGAACCGGTCGGCCCGCTCGATCCGCCAGCACGTCTCGCCGGGGACCAGCAGCGTGTCGTCGGAGGGGGCGGGGACGGGCGCCGGGACGGCGGGGGCCGGGGACGTCGGCCCGGCGGCGTCGGCGCTCTCGATCACCAGGGCAGTCTGCCGACCTGCGCAAGCACCGTGCGCGGTCAGCGCGCCGCCGTCATCCGATCGGTGCCGGCCGGGCCACCCGGCCGGCCGGGTCAGGTCACGGGACGACGTCGGGGACGATGTTCTGGTCGTCCTTCGGCGGCCGCACGTAGTCGTCGGTGTTCGGCGGCCGTGGGGGCAGCGTCGGCGGGTCGGGGGTGAGGTCCTCGTAGGGCACCTGACCGAGCAGGTGCGTGATCACGTTGATGCGGGCGCGCTTCTTCACGTCGGCCTCGACGACCCACCACGGCGCCTCGGGGATGTCCGTGGCGGCGAACATGGCGTCCTTCGCGCGGGAGAAGTCGACCCAGCGGTTGCGGGCCTCGAGGTCCATCGGGCTGAGCTTCCAGCGCTTGGTCGGGTCCTTCAGCCGCGCCTGGAACCGCTTCTCCTGCTCGGTGTCGCTGACCGAGAACCAGTACTTGACCAGGATGGTCCCGCTGCGGACCAGCATCCGCTCGAACTCCGGGCAGGAGCGCAGGAACTCCTCGTACTCCTCGTCGGTGCAGAAGCCCATGACCCGCTCCACGCCGGCGCGGTTGTACCAGGACCGGTCGAACAGGACCATCTCGCCACGGGTCGGCAGGTGCGGGACGTAGCGCTGGAAGTACCACTGCCCCCGCTCGCGCTCGGTGGGCGCGGCGAGCGCGACGACGCGGGCGGCCCGCGGGTTGAGCGTCTCGGTGATGCGTTGGATGGCCCCGCCCTTGCCGGCGGCGTCGCGGCCCTCGAAGACGACGACGACCCGCAGTCCCCGGGCGCGGATGAACTCCTGCTGCTTGACCAGCTCCACCTGCAGGCGGGCGATCTCGCGCTCGTACCAGGCGGTGTCGACCTTGCCCGTCGACTGCGGCGCCTCCTCGACCGAGGGGCCCGATCGCTTCTTCGAGGTCATGCAGGGCAGCATCGACCTGCGGTGTGACCTGGGCAACACGTCGGTGCCGTATCCCGGTCCCCGGGCCGGGACGGTGCCCGTCCCCGGGTCCGAGCGGCTAGGTTGCCCAGCATGCCGCTCGTCTTCCACTGGGGCGGACCGCGCCACGGCGAGGTCGACGACGTACGGCCCGAGCTCCTCGCGTCGTCGGTCCTGGTCTACGACGGCCCCCGGTGGTTCGGCGTCTACGAGCGCTACCAGCCCGTGCAGGTGCGGGACACCCCCGAGGGACCCGCCGAGGTGTGGGTCGTCCGCGAGTAGCGGTCGGTTCCGTGCTCACCCTCCTGCGCCGGCCCCTCACCGAGGAGGAGGCCACCGAGGTCGTGAGCTGGGCCTACCCACCGCCGTTCGACCTCTACGACTCCGACCCGCGGAACCCGCACCTGTTCACCGCCCGGACCGCGGACGGCGCGGGCTACTACCCGGCGGTCGACGCGGACGGCCGGGTGCTGGCCTTCGCGGTGGTCGGCCCCGAGGCACGGGTGCGCGGGCAGCGGCCGGTCCCGGGCACCGTCGACGTCGGCATGGGCGTGCACCCGGACGTCACGGGCCGGGGCCTGGGGACGCACCTCGTCGCGCAGGTCGTCGCCCTGGCCCGCGACCTCGGGGCGACGTCGGCCGTCCGCGCCGCCGTCGCCACCTTCAACGAGCGGTCGCTCGGCCTGTGCCGGTCGGCCGGCTTCCGCCCCGTCCGGGACTTCACCGGGCCCGGGGACCGGCCGTTCCGCGAGCTCGTGCTCACCCTGGACGGCGGGCACCGGTCGGGTTGAGCCGCCAGAGCCGGTAGGTCCAGGGCAGGTCGTAGAGGAGGACGTGCGCGGTGTAGGGGGCCAGGGCGCGACGGGACGGCACGTCCCCGGCCACCGATCGCTGCAGGGCCAGGACGGGCACGGTGAAGGCGCACAGGCCGACGAAGCCGGCGCGGGTGCTCCGCCGGCCGAAGAAGACCCCGTTCCAGGCCTCGTTCCCGGCGAGGACCGCCAGGCTCCACGCGGTGCTCCGGGTGTCGCGACGGTCGATGCTCCGCGCCAGCACGTAGCCGATGACCCCGTAGTAGAGCACGCCGACGACCAGGAAGGCCGGCAGCGGCAGCTGCCCCCGCGGAGCGGTGAGACCCCGGAACCAGGCCATCGCCGCCCTGCCGACGAAGGCGTTCCCGGCCACCGCGGCCACGGCGGTGCAGGCACTCGCCTGCAGGACGGAGCGCCTCCGCATCCGGGGCGTGCGGGCTCCCGTGCCGCTGCGGTCGGCGGCGCTGCGGGCGGACCGGAGGACGTCCACGGTGGTCTCCTCGAGGGCGGGAACGGCGGGTGTGGAGTGGCTCGGCGGCGGTGTGCTCAGTCCCGGCGGCGCATCGCGGCGATCCCGGCCTGCCAGGCCTGCTCGGTCATCCCGTCGTCGGGGAACCGGCCGCTCAGCTCGAGCAGGACCATGCCGTGGATGAACCCCCACGCCGCGCGGGCCCGGGCGGGGCTGCCGGTGGCCCGGTGGAGGGGCGCGGCGGTGCGCTCCTCCAGCGCAGGGGGGAGGTCGGCCCGCGGCAGCGGGCGGTCGGTCATCAGCCGGTACAGGTGCGGGTGCGCCCGGGCGAAGGCGCGGTAGGCCACGACGAAGGCGGCGAGGGGCTCGGCCGCGCCGTCGGTGGCCGCCTCGAACGCGGCGGCGGCCTCCTCGAAGCCCGCGGTGGTGATGGCGACCTCCAGGGCCTCCTTCCCCGGCACGTGCTTGTAGAGGGACGGGGCCCGGATCCCGAGGACCTCGGCGATCCGGCGCATGGTCAGCGCGTCCGGCCCCTCCCGCTCCAGGACCTCGCGGGCGACGGCCACGATCTCGCGGGCTCGCGGGGAGAGCGGGTCAGCCACGAGGCTGCGACGCGGCTCGCTCGGCCCGGGTCCTGAGCGCCTCGTTCATGGCCACGAACGCGGGCAGCGTGCCCCGGTGCAGCGACGCGGCCAGGAACGGGACGAGGACGCCGCTGAAGTCCTCCTGCTGCACGAGCCGGGTGCCGCTCCCCCGCGGCTCCAGCGTGAAGGTGTGCTCGGCGTCCATGAGGCCGGGCACGCCCAGCCTGCCGCGCCACCGCAGGCGCCGTGCGACGTCGACCTCGACCAGCCGGGGCCGCAGGGTCACCGCCCGGCCGCCGGCCGGCTGCATCCTCAGGGTCAGCCTCTCCCCCGGGGCCACGGCTCCCTCGGCCCGCACGATGAACGGGTTCCACGCCGGGTATCCGGCGAGGTCGGTGAGCACGTCCCACACCTGCTGCGGTGTCGCATCGATGTCGACGTCGGCGGACAGTCTCTCGGCCATGACGCCCTCCTCATCCAGCTAACGACGTTAGCCAGTGTGGCTAACGTCGTTAGCCGCGTCAAGACCGACGTTCCCGCACCGCCGTCCGCGGGTACTCCTCGTTCGCCCCGGGGAGGAGACCCCGGCACGAGGCGCCGGTCGGGCACTCCTCCATCTGTCGCCGACCGGCGTCGTGACCGGGGATCCCCGAGTGTCGAGTGAACGAGTGACGTGGGAGACCTGCCCGCGCTGCGGCCGATCGGCTGCCGTGGGCTGGGTGGACGGGGTGGCCGTCGGGTTCGACTGCCCCCGCGGGTGCCGGCCACCGGCGCAGGGGATCGGCGACCTCGCTCGGCCGTTCCCCGGACCCCTCGCGCCGCCGGGTCGCCGCGGTCGGTGAGCCGGGTCGGCGCGGGAACCCGACGGGCGCCGCGGCGGCCGGCTGCCGAGGGGACTCCGGCCCCTGCGGCCGCGGCAGAGCCGCACACGCGGACCGGCCCCCGGCCACGGGTGTGGTCGAGGGCCGGTCGTGCGGTGCACCTGGTTCAGGCGCGTGGTCCTGGTGCGCGTCGGGTGACCACCACGTCGAAGGTCATCGGGTTGGACGTGTTCCCGGCCGCGTCGGTCGCCGTGCAGGTGACCTCGGTGGTGCCGATCGGGAACCGGGACCCCGAGGGCGGCGCGCACGTCGCCGTCACCGCGCCGTCCCGGGTGTCACCGGCGGTGACCGTGTACGAGACCTTCGCACCGGCGGCGCCCGACGAGGTCGCGGAGACCGGGTCGTGACCGGCGACGCGCGGGGCCAGCTGGTCGGACGGGCGCTCCGCCAGCTGCGACGGGTCGACGATCCCCCAGTACGCCGGGGTCACCTGCAGGTCGTCGTCGAAGGGCAGCGGCGCCTCCCACGGCCGAGCGGCCGGCCACGTCCGCAGCCAGCTGCGGGCGTTGCTGATGCCCCAGAAGGTCACCGACTCGATGGAGTCCGAGTGGCTGCGGAGCATGTCGAACAGGTCGCGGTAGTAGTACCCGTTCTCGGTCTCGGCCTCGTCCTGGTCGGCCATCCCGGGGCGGTGCTGCGGAGTGGCGCCGCTGCTGACGTCGGCGCCGTGGTTCTCGGCCGAGGTGCTGATGTCCAGCTCGGTGATGACCTGCAGCAGGGAGGGGTCGAGCTGCTCCACGGCGGTCAGCGAGTCGTCGAGCCACTGCACCGGGCGGGCGAAGTCCATGTGCGCCTGGTGGCCCACCCCGTCGATCGGCACGCCCCGCTCCTGCAGGGCGGCGATCAGCGACAGGTAGTCCGCCCGCTTCGTCGGCATCTCGGTGTTGTAGTCGTTGATGAACAGCTCGGCCTGCGGGAAGTACCTGTCGGCGAAGCGGAAGGCGTCGTCGACGAACGTCTCGCCCAGCACCTGGAACCAGCGACTGTCGCGCATGTCGTGCGGGTTGGCGTTGTCGCTGTCGTTGATGACCTCGTTGACGACGTCCCAGGCCCAGATCGGGCTGTTCCCGTCGGGGTAGCGGGCGTTGACGTGGTCGGCGATCGCCTTGATGTGCGCCTCCATGCGGGCGCGCAGCAGGGCCTGGTCCGCGGGGCTGTTCGTCAGGTCGCGGTTCCCGTCCTTGAAGAACCAGTCCGGGGTCTGCGAGTGCCACGCGAGCACGTGCCCGTACACCTGGACGCCGGTGGCGTCGGCGTGGTCGAGCAGGGCGTCGAGGTCACCGAAGGTGAAGGTCCCCTCGGTCGGCTGGATCTCGGCGGGCTTGCCGTCGTTCTCCGGGGTGAAGGCGTTGAAGTGCCGCTGCACCAGCTGCGACGCCCGGCCCACCGTCTCCCGCTGGTCGATGGCGACGCCGACGTGCTCGAAGCCCTGGCTCCCGAGGACGTCCTGGAGGGCCGGCACGTCCTGGATCGGCGTCTCGGTGAACTCGGCGACCGAGACGTCGTCGATGAGGAAGCTGACGTTCGCGTCGCCCTCGACGTAGAGCTGCGCCGTGTCGATCGGCGCGCCGAGGGTGTACCGGCCGGTGATCTCCGTCCACGCGTCGGAGGTGACGACGGCGCTGGCGCCCGGCACGTTGTCGTAGCCGGTGGCGGCGCCGGCGCGGTCGCGCTGGATGGAGGCCTTCAGGGACGCCGACGTCGCCGACTGCCCAGGAGCCAGCTTCGCCCAGAAGGAGATCTGCACGGTCCTGCCGACGGCCAGGCTCTCGGTGACGTCGAGGGTCGGCCCCTGCCACCCCTGCAACCGGTTGGTGGTCAGCAGGCTGGTGGTGCCGCCGTGCGCGTCGGACGTCGTGGTGACGACCTGCGCGTCGCCGCGCGGGCCCCAGCCCTGCAGGCCGCTCTCGAAGTCGCTGCTGACCGGCTGGACGGTGCCCGGCTCACTCGGCGCCGCGGCCTCGCCGACGACCGTGACGTCGTCGACGTAGAAGCTCTGCGTGGGGTCCGGGCTCTCGAGGTACAGCTCGAGCTCGGTGTTGTCCGTCGCGTGCGTGTACTCGCCCGTGACCAGGGTCCAGTCGGCGTCGCTCACCGCGACCTGCCAGGCGACCGTCTCGTAGGCGGTCGCGCCGCCGCTGACCCGCTTCACGCTCAGGGTCACCTGGTCGCTGCCGGAACCCGCCGGCAGCCGCACCCAGGCCGCGACCTCGTAGGTGCCGGCCGGCATGAAGGGCAGCGCGTTGACGCCGGGACCCTGCCAGGCCTGGGTGCGACCGCTGGAGAGGAGGCTGTGCGCACCGGTGCGGGCCACGTCGGTGGTCACGGCCGCGGAGGAGCCGCGGCCGTACCAGCCGCTGGTCCCGTCCTCGAAGCCGGTCTCGTGCACCGTCGCCAGGGCGGCGGCGGCCGAGGGCGCGAGGCCCACCCCCAGCGGTGCGAGCAGGCCCAGGACGGTCGTCCCGGCCGCGAGGCGTCGTCGGCTCATTGCGTCGTGGTTCTCCTCGGGGAGGGGCGCCGGGCAGGCGCGACAAGGTCCGGAAGTGGTGCAGGAACTTCCGGAAACTATCGGTTCCGAGTGAAGCACCTCACATGAGGCGTGGTCAACAGTCGCGAGACGCCGGTCCCGGAACGGAGCGGTAGGCGGAGACGCCGGCGGGTGCGCGCGCCTCGCCGGCGGTCCCCGCCTGCCCTGGATCCAAGGCTCGAGGACCTCTGCAGTGCCGGTGCGTGCCGCTCGAGTCGCGAGGCCGGTGACCGCATGGGCGCCCTGCCGCTGATGACACCGGCGCCAACCGGAACCGGAGACGACTCAGGCCGCTCCCCCGAGGGAGAGCGGCCTGGTCGACCGCGTCGGCCGTCACCCCGGCGCTATCCCTGCTGCCCCAGGTTGGTCACCAGGTTCACCGCCACGGCGATCACCACGGTGCCGAACAGGTAGGACAGCAGGGCGTGCCCGAGGGCGACCTTGCGGATCGACGTGTCCTCGACCTGGGTGTCCGGCATCGCGAAGCTCATCCCGACGGTGAACGCAACGTAGGCGAAGTCGCTGTAGGCAGGCGGCTCCCGCTGGCCGAAGTCGATGCCGCCGTCGCCACCGGCGTAGTAGTGGCGCGCGAACTTGAGGGCGAAGACCGTGTTGACCAGCGCCCACGACAGGATCACCACGAGGACGCCGAGCACCACGGTGGCGACCCCGACGGCGTCCCCGGAGCTGGACCGGACGAGGGCCTCCACGACGGCGGCGAGGCTGGCCACCGCCGCACCCAGCACGGCCGTGTCCGTGACCCGGGTCTGCCCCTCCTCCTCGGCCAGGCGTTTCGTCCCCTCCGCGTCGCGCGGCCAGCTGATCCGCCACACCCAGAACAGCAGGCCGCCGGCGGCGACGGCCCAGCCGACGAGGGCCGCGAGCTCGGGGACGCCGGCGACCGTGGTCAGCGCGGCGGCGAGGACCCCGCCGCCGAGGCAGGTCAGCAGGCGGCGCCACGACAGGATCGTCGGCCGTGGGCCCGCCCCCACCGCCGTCGGGCGGGGTGCGGCGCTCACCGGGTCGCCCCGCACCGGATCGGCGGGGGCCCGGCGCCGGCCCACCGTACGGCTCGTCGCCGGGCCGTACGGTGGGCCGCCGGTCGGCGCCTCAGCCACCCGGACGGAAGACGGCACGGACGCATCCGTCCTCCTTGTTCTTGAACATCTCGTACCCGCGTGGCCCCTGGTCCAGGGACATCACGTGGGTGGCCAGGTGCTCGGTCCGCACCTCGTCCCGGCTCATGCGCTCGAGGATCTCCGGGATGTAGCGGTGCCCGTGCTGCTGGGCGCCGCGCAGGGTCAGCGCCTTGTTCATCACCGCCCCCATCGGGAACTTGTCCACGAGGCCCCCGAACACCCCCAGCGCGAACACCGTCCCGCCCTTGCGGCAGGCGTAGATGGCCTCCCGGAGGGCGGTCGGCCGGTCCGACTGCAGCCGCAACTGCTGCTTGACCTGGTCGTAGAGGTACTGCGGGCCGTTGCTGTGCGCCTCCATGCCCACCGCCTCGATGCAGACGTCCGGACCGCGCCCGCCGGACATCTCCCGCAGTTCCGCGGGGACGTCGACCGCCTCGTAGTCGAGGGTCTCCGCCCCGACGTGCGTGCGGACCTGGTCGAGCCGGTTGTCGTACCGGTCGATGACGACGACCCGCTCGGCGCCCATGAGCATGGCCGCGCGGGCGGCCATCTGGCCCACGCCTCCGGCCCCCCACACCGCCACGACGTCGCCCGGCCGGACCTCGGCCTGGTGCGCCCCGGTCCAGCCGGTGGGTGCGGCGTCGGAGGCGAACAGCGCCCGCTCGTCGGAGACGCCGTCGGGGATGGTGAATGCGCCCTGGTCGGCGTAGGGCACCCGGATGTAGGGGGCGTGGCTGCCCGCCCAGCCGCCCATCGCGTGCGAGTAGCCGAAGCAGCCGCCGATGGACTGGCCCCACAGCGCCTCGGTGATCCCCGGGTTCGGATTGCCGTTGTCGCACAGCGACCACAGCTCCTGCTTGCAGTACCAGCACTGCCCGCAGCCGATGAACGAGGCCACCACCACCCGGTCACCGACCCGGTGTTTGGTCACCCCGGGCCCGACCTCGGCGACCGTGCCCATGAACTCGTGCCCGAGCACGTCCCCCGCACGCATGGCGGGGATGTAGCCGCCCAGCAGGTGCAGGTCGGAGCCGCAGGTCACCGACAGGCCGACCTCGAGGATGACGTCGTGGTCGTTGAGGATCGTGGGCTCGGGGACGTCCTCGACGCCGATCTCGTTGACCCCGCGCCAGGTCACCGCCTTCATCGGACACCTGCCCTGGGCGCCATCCGGGTCCACGCCTCCAGGAGCACGCCGCCGGGGGTCGCCGTCCGCCTGCCGTGCGGCGCCGGGTCCACCGCGAGCACCTCACCCACCTCGATGAGCTGCTTGGCGCGGCGCAGCGCGGACCGCAGGTCGGCCTGCGGGTCGCTGCCGCTCAACCGGCCGAGGGCGGTGCCCGGCGGCGGCCGGTCGCGCAGCCGGGCCGCCAGCTCGGTGCCCTTGCCGTCCGCGGCGGGGCGGACGCGGACCTCGATCCGGTCGCCGAGCTCGGCCAGGGGGGCGGGCAGCCGCGCGGTGTCGACGTCGGGCGGCTCGCGGAACACGGTCACCACGAGCCACCCGGACGCCGGCCGGCCCGCGCCGGCCGGCCGGGCGGTGGACGGGTCGATGGCCGACCGCACCTGGCGGACGACGCTCCCGCCGGCGCGGGCGGCGAGGGACGCCACGTTCCCGATGGACGTGGTCATGCCCGACCTCCCGTGGCGGCGGCCTGCGGGGCCCGCGCGAACTCCTGCACGATGCGTTCGCAGAAGGCCGGCAGGTCGTCGGGCGACCGGCTCGTCGTGATGTTGCCGTCGGTGACGACCTGCTCGTCGACCACCTCGGCCCCGGCGTTGCGCAGGTCGGTGCGCACGCTCGGCCACGAGGTCAGCCGGCGGCCGCGCGCGACGTCGGCCTCGACGAAGTTCCACGGGCCGTGGCAGATCGAGGCGACCGGCTTCCCCGACTGGACGAAGTCCCGGACGAACTGCACCGCGGCGGGTTCCATCCGCAGCTTGTCCGGGTTCACCGTCCCGCCCGGCAGGAGCAGCGCCTCGTAGTCGTCGACCGACGCCGCGCCGACCAGCTGGTCCACCGCGAAGGTGCCGGCGTCCTCGAGGTCGTGGTCGCGCGCCTGGATCTCGCCGCTGGTGATGGAGACGACGACGGTGCGGGCGCCGGCGTCCTCCAGGGCCCGACGGGGTTGCTCCAGCTCGACGCGCTCCACCCCGTCGGCCGCCAGGATCGCGACCCGCCGTCCGTTCAGCTCTCCGGCCACGTCAGCTCCCCGCCATCGCCGGGTGCAGGACGACCTTCGTCCATCCGTCGTCCCGCTTGTCGAAGTGCTCGTAGGCCTCCGGCGCCTGGTCCAGCGGCAGCTCGTGGCTGACGATGAACGACGGCTCGGCCTTGCCCGCGGCGATGAGGTCGCGCAGCTGCCGGTTGTACTTCTTGACCGGTGCCTGGCCGCTGCCGATGTGCTGGCCCTTGAACCAGAACATGCCGAAGTCGAAGGCGAGCTTGCCCTGCTTCGCCAGCTCGTCGCTGGCGCCGGGGTCCTGCGGCACGTAGACGCCGACGGTGCCGATCGTGCCGGTGAACCGCACCGAGGCGACCAGCCGGTTCATCGTCAGGTTGGCCTGCTCCTGGCCGTCGGGCTCGTGCGCCTGGTAGCCGACGCACTCGCAGCCGTTGTCCGCGCCCAGCCCCATCGTCTGCTCGAGGACGGCCTGCACCGGGTCGACCTTCGAGTCGTCGATGGCGATCGCGCCGATCGACTCGGCCAGCTTGAGCCGGTCGGGGTGCCGGTCGACGACCATCACCTTGCCGGCCCCCCGGATGGTGGCCGAGAGAGCGGCCATCAGCCCGACCGGGCCGGCGCCGTAGACGACCGTCTGGTCGCCGGGCTTCACGCCGGCCATCTCGGTGGCGTGGTAGCCGGTCGGGAAGATGTCGGCGAGCATCACGTAGTCGGTCTGGCGCTCCTCGGCGTCCTCACCCAGCCGCAGGCAGTTGAAGTCACCCCAGGGCACGCGCAGCAGCTCCGCCTGCCCACCGGCCCAGGGGCCCATGTCGGCGAAGCCGTAGGCGGCGCCGGCCATCTTCGGCTCCGGCTGGGCGGTCAGGCAGTAGTTCGTGAGCTGCCGCTCGCAGTTCTTGCAGTGCCCGCAGGCGATGTTGAACGGCAGGACGACCCAGTCCCCCACCCGCACCTTGTCGACCCCGTCGCCGACCTCGACCACCTGGCCCAGGTTCTCGTGCCCGAACCAGCGGCCGGTCTCGAAGTCGGTCCGGCCCTCGTACATGTGCAGGTCCGAGCCGCAGATGTTCGCCGAGGTGATCCGCACCAGGACGTCGGTCGGTCGCTCGATCCGCGCGTCCGGTACGTCCTTGACGCTGACCTGCCGGGGCCCGTCGTACACGACTGCCTTCACGCTGCCTCCTCGTCAGGGTGGTCCCGTGCCCGGCTCGGGTCGGGACCTCGATTGCACCCGGCGCGGCGGGGTGTCCGGTATCGGCAGACATGCCGATCCCGGGCCGGTCGACGTCCACCCGGGGGTTCGACCGCGCCGGGGAGTGCGCGCACACGGGGGTGGCCTGCGCGCCGTCGCCACGTCGGCCGGCGCACCCCTCTGGGAGCTCGGCATCGTCAGCCGGGACGAGGGCCGGACCCCGTCCCGCCCACCCCCGGAGGCGCGGATCGGTCGCTCTGCCGATGCCGGACGCCGGAACGCACCCGCACCCTGGCGTCCGTCGCAGGAGAGGTCCACGGGGTGCAGGCGACGACGCACCGGCCCATCCGCACACCGGTCGCACAGCAGGAGGGCGAGGACACGATGACCGTCGACCCGTCAGGGGAGGCGCCGGCCGCGCCCGTGCACCGCTTCGCCGTCCTCGCCGAACTCGACCAACTGCACGCGCGGGTCCGATCGGCGGAGGACAGGGCGGCCAACCTGGAGCAGGCGGTGGCCACCAACCGGCAGATCGGCATCGCGATCGGCATCCTGATGTGCCAGCGCCAGCTCACGGCCGATCAGGCCTTCGCGATGCTCGTGACGCACAGCCAGAACAGCAACGTCAAGGTGCGGGTGCTGGCCGAGACGGTGATCTACACGGGGAGTCTGTGAGCCGTGCCCCGCGCAGGGAGGTGAGCCGTGACGAGCGGGAGCGAACCGCAGCTCCACCGGGTGTGGTCGGAGGTCGCAGGCGTCGCATCGTCCGCCACCGTGCGGGAACGGGCTGCCGAGCACCTGCAGGAGCTCGGGCGGATCCTGCCCTTCGACACCGGCTGGCTCGCCCTGCGCGACCCCGAGCGGCAGACCCACGTCCCGCTGGCCACCACCGGTCCGGCCGAGGCACTCGTCGCCTACTTCCGGCGTCCGGAGGCCGACGAGGAGGTGGACCTGCTGGGCCTCAACCGGCACCGTCCGCCGATGCTGGCCAGCGAGATCCCGAGCCCCCTGTGCGAGGTCCGCGCATGGGCCGACCACCTGCTCCCGGCAGGTTTCCGTCAGGGTCTGGCGGCCCCGCTGGTCACGGCGGACGGCCGGCACGTCGGCTTCCTCAGCCTGCTCTCCGACGATCCGTCGCGACCGGGCCGGGCTGACCGGAGGGTCGTCGCGGCCGCCACCACGGTGATCGCCGACGACCTGGACCGGACCCGGGACATCGCCGAGACCGCTCGGATCGTCGGGACCGCCGGCGCCGGCGCCGTCCTCACCCGCGGGGGCGACGTCCTGCCGCTGCCAGGTCTGCCGGACGACCGCCTGTTGACGCCGGGTTCACCGATCCTCGGGGTCGCCGCTGACGAGCTGGCCGTCGGCGGCGCATACACCTCGTTCCTCGCCCCGGCACCGGGGACCGGCGGCGAGCAGCTGATCCGGGTCACCGCGCTCGACGTCGCCCGCCCGGACCTCGACCACCTCTCCGCCGCGGTGCTCCTGTGCCCACCGGGCGACCTGCGCGGCCTCACCGTTCTGGACCTCCGCGTCCTGGGCCTCGTGGTCGAGGGCGTCACCGACATCCCGGCCCTCGCGCGGTCACTCCACGTGGCCGCGGACGCGGTGGCCGACTCCCTGGGGCGGAGCCTGGTCGCCCTGGGGACCAGCGACCTCACGGCCGCCGCGGTGCGCGCCCTGCGCGGTGGGTTGCGCATCCCGCCCGAGGTGACCGGAGCGACCTGAGCCGATCCGTCGCCAGGCGATCACGTCCTGCCCCAGTGGGGCATCGTCTCGGTCGTCGGCGTGTACGGCAGGTCGGTCGACGAGTTCCGGCCGGCTCCTCGATGAACCGCTCCCTGACGCCGGAGACCGGGCAGTGCCACGTCCAGCGGTACGTGCGCCCACTGCTCGAGCGCATCGAGCGCAGGGAGATCGACTCCACCCGGGTGATCACCCACCGCCTGCCGCTCACCGAGGCGCCGCACGGCTACGACGTCTCCAAGCGGAAGCAGGATCGCTGCGAGGAGGTGGTCCTCAGGACCTGACCGCGACGTGCCGCCGGCCGTCGCCGGGAGGGCGGACCGGTTCGACGAGCGTCTGCGGGCCCCCGGATGACTCGACGAGGAAGTCGACGAGCTTGCGGACGGCGGGGGTGGCCGGTTCCCGCCAGACCGCCTCCAGGTCCCACCGCAACACCGGATCGAGGGACCGGACCGCGATCCCCTCGACCCCCAGGTGATCGACGAGCCGGAGGATGCTCAGGGCGACGCCGGTGCCGGCTGAGACCGCGCGCAGCACCGCCTGCGGCGCGTTCAGCAGGTCGGGTTCGATGACGACCTGGTCGTGCGCGGCCCCTGCGGGGAACAGGTGGTCCACGGTGCGGTCCCAGATCCCGTCGAACGGCTCCCGCGGGAACATGACCAGCACCTCGCCGGCCAGCGCGGCCACCGGCACCGCTGCCGCGCCGCTCAAGGCGTGCGCGAGAGGGAGGACGACGCCGAAGACCACCGACCCCAGCACCACGCCGGCCAGATCCCGTTGCGCATGGGACCGGCTCCAGACGATGGCCGCGTCCGCCCTGCCCTGGCGGACGGCCTCGACGGCGTCGTCCCCGCGGGCGGAGCTCACCGACACCTCGATCCCGTCGATGGCCAGCGCGGCGTGCCGCAGCGGGCCGTCGAGGACGAGGTCGGCCATGGTGGCCACCCGCAGGGTCAGTCGCTCGCGGGAGTCCGTTGTGGCGACGCGCACGTCCGCCAGCGCCCGGTCCACCTCGGCCAGGATGATCCGGGCCCGCACGACCAGGACGACGCCGGCACGGGTCAGCCGCGCCGCTTGCGGGGTGCGCTCGAACAACGGGACCCGGAGCTCCCGCTCCAGCGCGCGGATCTGCTGCGAGAGCGACGGAGCAGCCATGTGGAGCCGTTGCGCCGCCCGACTGAAGCGGCCCTCCTCGGCCACCGCCAGGAAGTAGCGCAGTTGGCGCAACTCCATGGTTGATCTTACCGCGGGAACCGCGCCGTCCACGAGCCTGGTAGCGGTGGCGATGACTCCGACCACCGAGGTTTCCGGTCACGGGGTCACGGGTTGCTCCCCGAGTCGGGTCGGTGTGTACAGCTGCAGCCCGGTCAGCCTCGTCCAGGGCCGCGGCCGTCCTCGACGGCTCCGTCCGACCGCGCAGGCCCTGGACCGGTGGAGCGACATGACCGAGGCCCCGGCTCTCCGCCTCGCGGAGATCGCCGCCACTACGGGCCTGCTCACGGAACGCGCCCAGGCGTTGCTGCACGAGCTGAGCCGCCAGATCTCCTTCGACGCCTCATGGGTGACGCTGGCCGACCCCCTGGGCAACGGCTACTCCTCCTTGGCCAGCACCTCGCTGGACCGGAGCACCGTCCGGTACCTCAGCGGTCCGGCGACGGCGCACGACATCGAGGTGACCGGAGCCTGTCGCGCCCGCCCACCGCTGAGCCCGTCGGACCTCCCCCGTTCCGCCAAGGACCTGCCGACCTGGGCCGAGCGCCTCACCCCCGCCGGCTATCACGAGGCCCTCAGCGTGGGACTGTTCGTACCGGGGCAGCGCCACGTCGGGTTCCTGGCGCTGCTCTCCGCCGACACCCGGCCTCCGCCGGAGGCCGTCCGGCGCCGCCTGGCGCAGTTCGCCCCCATCCTCGCCCGCGGCATCGACCCGATGGACTCGCTGCTCACCGCCGCACGCATGGTCCAGGGTGCCGCGGCCGGCGTGGTGCTCTGCAGGAACGGTGGCACCGCCCCGTTCCCGGGTCTCGGCGACGACGCGCTGCTCGCGGGAGGTTCTACCGTCCTGGACGCCGCCCGCGCGGCCGTCCGGAGCGGGCCAGGTGTACACGTCCTTCCTGTGGCCGCGCGGTGGCCGGCACGCCCCGGACGGCCATGTCCGCGTGACGGTCCTGACGGACACGGACGACGAGCCCCACGTGCTGTCGGGGATGGTGCTGCTCTCCCCGGGCGGCGACCTGCGCGGGCTCACGCCCCGGGAGCTGGAGGTCCTCGGGCTGCTGGTCGAGGGGTACACC
Source organism: Geodermatophilus sp. SYSU D00700 (assembly GCF_054050255.1). Classification (NCBI taxonomy): domain Bacteria; kingdom Bacillati; phylum Actinomycetota; class Actinomycetes; order Geodermatophilales; family Geodermatophilaceae; genus Geodermatophilus; species Geodermatophilus sp. SYSU D00700. The sequence continues at coordinate 25,177 of NZ_JBJGZA010000022.1, forward strand.
AACCAGGAGATCGCCCGGTCCCTCGTGGTGGCGCCCCGGACGGTCGCCGCGCACCTGGAGCACGTCCTCGCCAAGCTGGGGGCGCCCTCGAGGACGCTCGCCGCCGTGCGCGCCGAGAGGGCGGGCCTCTACGTCCCGGCGGGAACGGGCGCGGGTGGCCGGCGCTGAACCTCGGCGGAGGACCCCCGGCCAGAGCACGGGACGGTCCAGGCCACGTGGGCGCCGGAGGAGACGGCCGACGGGGTCCGGTCCCGACCCGCCAGGCGACCGACGGGCGTCGGCCGGTCTGCCGATCCCGGCCGGCGGCTCCGGTTCCGACGGCGGCTCGGGGTACCCCCACGGCATGGACGGCGGAACCATCCCCCCGCAGGACGACGCACCCGCGGCTGCGGCTGCCGACGAGGTCGACACCCGGCTCCCGGACGACCCGCGGGTACCCCAGCCCGACGACGCGGATCCGACGGTGAGCAAGGAACTCGGCGGCGCGGCTCCGGCCGTCGGCCCTGGGCGCTCGCGCGAGGAACCCGGCCGGGACCCGGACGGCTCTCGGCCGGGTGCAGACGACTAGCGGCCGACCGGACGACCCGGTCCCCGCAGCGGCCCCCGCCACGGAGACGCGAGGCAGTCGTCCACGTCCGGCGCGTCCGTCGTGAACAGCCTGCCGACGTGCGGTCGAGCCGCCCGCCCCTCCCCCGGGCGGGTCCCTGGGCCGAGGAGCGGAGCCGTCGCCGCGTGTCGCCTCCCCGCGCGGGCGACCCCGTGTCGGCCACGGGAGCCGGAGGCCGGATCGGTCGATCGACCGATGTCCCCGCGCCGCGACCGGTCCTAACGTCTGAGCCGCGGTCGGACGACGGGATCCCCACGACCGGCGCGCGGCGGCGTCTCCGGACGACGGTGCGGGAGGCGGTCGCACCCGGGGAGTTCGACGGCCTCCTCTCGCAGCTGCCGCAGGAGCCGGGAGCTGGTCGGGCCGCTGCCTGGACCCGCCGCCCGGGCAGCGGCCGGCGACCGGAGGAGCAGGACGGCAGCAGGTCAGGAGGAGCCCGGTGGTCCAGTACGCGACGTTGATCCAGGCCGCGGGAGCGCAGGCCGGCGCAGCCGACACCGAGGAGGCCCGGCGGGCCGTGGAAGCGGTCGTCGCCGCCGTGGCGGCCTCGCTGGACGAGCCGGACCGCGACCGGCTGGCCGCGGTCCTGCCCGGCTCCCTCCGGGGTGCCGTCGAGGTCCGGGGCCCGGGTCGGCACCCCGACAGCGGCGCCGCCCTCGTCTCCGCGGTGAGCGCGGGGTCCGGATGCCCGGCCGAGCGGGCCCGCTTCTACACCCAGGCGGTCCTGTCGACGCTGGCCGCTTTCGAGCCGGAGGTCGCCGGCGTCCTCGCCCGGCGACTGCCGGACGGTGAGGAGCTGTTCTCACCGATCGACCAGGGCGTTCCGCCCCGCGGTTCCGGGGTGCCGATCGGACTGACCCCGCGACTGCTCGAGCAGGACGAGATCGACCGCGCACTGGCCGCCCTGGAGGGCTGGGAGGGCGACGGACACCGCCTGCGGCGCACCGTCGTGCTCCCGCCCGAGCGCCAGCGACCCCTGCGCGACGCCGTCGCCCGCGCCGAGCAGGACATGACCCACCACGCGCGCGTCGAGCAACTGCAGGACACGCTCACCTTCGAGGTCTGGACACACTCCCTCGACCGCGTGACCGACATGGACCTCGAGCTCGCCCGGCGGATCGACGCGGCCATCGCCGCGGTCGGGTCCTCCGGCTGACCCCCGGCCCGCTCTCGGAACGTCACTGTCCGGCCAGCCGTCCCACGAGCCCGAGGAACTCGTGGAGCCCACTGCGTGATCACCGACGTCGAACGACCTGGACGAACGACCTGGATGGAGGAGTCGTGAGCGAATCAGAGCTGGAGGAGACCGGGACCGGGGAGGCCGCCAAGCGCATCGGTCAGGCGCCGACGACCACGGACGTGACCGATCCGGAGCGATCCTCCCGGAACACCGCCGCCGGCTCGGGTTCCGAGCCGGGCGAGGGCCCCGTCCAACCGGACGCCGACGAGGGGGTGGACCCCTCGGCCAGCATCGAGCCCCACAACGAGGGGCTCGTCTGACCATGGCGGCCCCGCAGTCGGCGACTGCGGGGCCGCCGTCCTGCTCAGCACCGGCCGAGCACCGCCATCGCCTGCGCCGCCATCCGGGCCCCCGGAACCCCGGGAAACGGGCCTGCGCCGGCGGGCGGGGCACCCACCTGCTGCGGCTCGTGAGGCAGGCCCTCGTGATCGGCTCGTCGGCCGGTCCTACAGGACGTCGAGCGGGACCTTGCCGGACGGCGGCGGGAAGATCCGGTCGAGCTGGTCCAGCTCCGCCTGGCTGGAGCCGATCTCCAGCGCCGCGCGGTCGTCGATGACGTGCGCGCGGGTCGAGGCCTTGGCGACGGCGAACACGTCGGGCAGCCGCAGCACCCACGCGATGGCCAGCTGGGCCGGGGTGACCCCCTTCTCCGCAGCCAGGTCCCGCACGGCCCGGTGCTCGAGGAGCCTGCCGTGGTCGACGGGCGAGTACGCCATCAGGGGCATGCTCCTGCCGCGGCACCAGGGGATCAGGTCGTACTCGGGGCCGCGCCGGGCGAGGTCGTAGAGCACCTGGTCGGTCTGGACCCGGTTGTCGCCGGGAAGCCCGACCAGCTGGTCGAGGTCGGGGACGTCGACGTTGCTCACGCCCCAGGAGCGGATCAGCCCGCGGGAGACCAGCGACTCGAACGCGGCGACGGTCTCCTCGACCGGGACCCGGCCGCGCCAGTGCAGCAGGTACAGGTCCAGGCGGTCGGTGCCCAGTCGGCGCAGGCTCCGCTGGCAGGCGTCCACCGTGCCCTGGCGCGTGGCGTGGTGCGGCAGCACCTTGCTGACCAGGAAGACGTCGTCCCGCCGGCCGGCGATCGCCCGGCCGGCGAGTTCCTCGGCGGCGCCGTCCCCGTACATCTCGGCGGTGTCGACCAGCGTCAGGCCGATGTCGATGCCCGTGCGGAGGGCGTCCAGCCGGATGTCGTTCCTGCTGGGGTCCTCACCGAGGTACCAGTGCCCATGCCGAGGGCCGGGGCGGCGGTGCCGTCGGGCAGGGTCACGGTGCGCATCGTGGATGCGGTCATGGGAGCTCCTCCACGGCCGGTCCTGCCGATCCCGCCCGGCAGGCGGCGACGCAGCGGAAACCGCTCCCGGCCGCCACGAGCCAGCCGCAGCTCGTGGTCAGGGCAGCGGCCGTGACCGGTTCACCGACCGGCCGCACCGCCACGTCGCGCACGCCGCCGCGTCGGCCCGGCCCCACCGGACCTGCCCGGCGGCGTCCACCCGGAGCAGTTCGCGGGCGCCGTCGTCGCACACCGGTCCCACCCCGCATCGCGCGGGGCGGGACCGGGCGGGCGCGGCCGTCCCCGGCTCAGTGCACCGGCCGATGCCCGTCGGACCCGACGCGCGCCAGCGACCTCGACACGCTCCGGGCGCCGGCGTAGACCGCTCCCGCAGCGGCGATCCACGGGCCACCGACGATCACCGGGTCGAGCACCTGGTGCTTGAGGTCCGTGCGGTGCTGCCCGACCCGCGACCGCAGGCCGTGGTGGGTGAACTCGGCCTTCACCCCCGTCTCGGTGATCGGGTTGTCCGGGTGCAGCGTGAGGAACGACTTCAGGTGGTGCTCCCAGGCGTCCACGCGGTCGCCGAGGACCAGCAGCAGCCAGTGCGCGACCCGTCCCTCGCTGTAGCGGTAGGCGTAGCGACGGATGGCGCCCGAGACGCCGGACAGTGGCTGGGCGGTGCCGAAGACCGGGGTGAGCATCCCGTGCTCGACGGAGCGTTCCCGCGGGTACTTCTCCGGCTGCCGCTCGGGGAACTCCCAGTGGGCGCCGGTGAAGTCCTCCTGGAACTGCAGCTTCGGCACCGACGGCCGGTCCTTGGGGTCGAGGTCGACTCCCCAGCCGGGGATGCGCTTGCGCAGCTCGTCGGGCGATTCGGCGAGCGGCGGCTTGTGCGGTGTGTAGGTCATCGAGGTTCTCCTGTCGCTCAGGCCGCGGTCGGGACGACGAGGGGCTTGATGATCCCGTCGAGCTTGGCCGAGAAGATGTGGTAGCCCTCGGCGATGTGCTCGAGCGGGATCCGGTGGGTGACCAGCTCGCTGGGCTTGAGGTAGCCGTTGCGCACGTGCTCGAACAGCCGCGGCCACTGCCGCTTGACCGGGGCCTGGTTGGTGTGGATCGTCAGCCCCTTGTTCATCGCGTCGCCGAACTTGACGGCGCTGAACAGCGGGCCGTAGGCGCCCATCACCGAGATCGTCCCGCCCTTGCGGACGGAGTCGATCGCCCAGTTCAGTGCCACCGGGGAGCCGCCCTGCAGCTTGAGCTTGGACGAGGTGACGTGCTGGATTGCGTTGCCGTCGGCCTCCGCACCCACGGCGTCGATGGCGACGTCGGCCCCGAGCCAGTCGGTCGTCTTCTTCATCTCCAGGACGATGTCGCCGTACTCGGTGAAGTTGTAGGTCTCGGCATGGGCGAAGGTGCGGGCCTTCTCCAGCCGGTGGTCCAGGTGGTCGATGACGATGACCCGGCCGGCGCCCATCAGCCAGGCTGATTTCGCCGCCACCAGTCCCACGGGTCCGGCGCCGAAGACGATGACGACGTCGCCCTCGACGATGTCACCGAGCTGCGCGCCGAAGTAGCCGGTCGCCGTCGCGTCGGTGAGCAGGACCGCGTCCTCGTCGGCCATCCAGTCCGGGATCTTCGAGGGGCCGACGTCGGCGAACGGCACGCGGACGAACTCGGCCTGGCCGCCGTCGTAGCCGCCGGTGGTGTGCGAGTAGCCGTAGATGCCGCCGACGGCGGTGGCGTTCGGGTTGACGTTGTGGCAGTTGGAGTACAGACCGCGGGCGCAGTACCAGCAGGTGCCGCAGAAGATGTTGAACGGCACCATCACCCGGTCGCCGACGGCGAGGTTCTGCACGGACGACCCGACCTCGTCGACGACGCCGATGAACTCGTGGCCGAAGGTGTGACCGATCCGGGTGTCCGGCATCATGCCGTGGTAGAGGTGCAGGTCCGAGCCGCAGATGGCGGCGAGCTGCACCCGGACGATGGCGTCGTTGGGGTGCTCGATCGCCGGCCGTTTCTTCTCCTCGGCCCTGACCTTGTAGGGACCTCGGTACACCATCGCTCGCATGGGATCCCCTCCTGGGGCGCGGGCCCCGGCTCGGGAGAGCGCCACGGGGCGCCCAGCGGCCGGCTCTGCTCACCGGCCCCCCCCGACTCTGCGTCGGCCGTCCCACCGGGGCCACTCCAACCCGGGCTCCACGCGGGGCTCCGCCGGAAGATCGGCAGATCTACCGATGCCCGCCGTCCCCCGTCCCCGCTGCGTCCTCCGGGTGCTCGCGGTTGCCCGCCGGATCACCGCACGGCACCCCGCTCGAGGGCCACGCCGCCGTCGTCCCCGCGGGCCCCCAGGTCGGCGCCCTGCCGGACCAGCTCCGCCTGCACGGCGGCGATCGCCACCTCCCGGGGTGCCCGGCCCCCGGCCGCCGCGAGCGCCGCGCAGACCCCGGCGGCCTGTCCGGTGGCCATGGCTGTGGGCGTGACCCGGTAGGAGGAGTGGGCCTCGTGGGTGCCGGAGATGCAGCGTCCTGCTGTCAGGAGGTCGTCGACGTCCCGTGGCAGCAGGCAGCGGAGGGGGACGTCGTACGCGTCCCCGGGAGGCACCGACCGGAGCACGGTGCCCCGGCCACTGGGGTTGTGGATGTCGACCGGGTAGGTGCCGCGCGCGATCACGTCGTCGAACTTCCGTGCGCTCAGGATGTCCTCGCCCGTGAGCACGTAGTCGCCGAGGATCCGCCGCGTCTCCCGGACGCCGACCTGCACCCCGCTCTGGGCGACGTAGGAGTCGGCGAAGCCGGGCACGTAGTCCCGGAGGAAGGCCGCGATCTGGGACATCTGCCGGTGGCTGACCGCCTCGGCGCGGGTGAGGTCGAAGACGTCGGTGCCGAAGACCTGCGTGACCCGTGTCGAGTTCACGGCGACCTCACCCGGGTGCGCCGAGTTGAAGAAGAGGACGTCCTCGCGGGGCAGGTCCAGGTCGCCCGCAGCGGTCGCTTGCTCCACCAGGTCCCAGAGCCCGTGGACGCTGCGCCACTGGTCGGGGTGGTCGGCGACGTAGCGCTCGAAGGGTCCCGGGTCGAAGCCCACGACACGGAACATCAGCGTCATCGGCTGCACCAGCCCGTCGCTCTCGCGTCCGATCTCGAACGGCGCTCCCGCGGCCGCGGCGACGTCGCCGTCCCCCGTGCAGTCGACCGTCACGCGGGCGGTCACGACGACCGGCCCGGACTTGGTCTCGAACACCACCTCACCGGCCCGGCCCGGTGTCCGGACCCCGCTGGCGAACGCGTGCAGCACGTACCGGACACCCGCGCCGTCGAGCAGGTCCAGGGCCACCTGCTTGAAGACCTCGGGGTCGAAGGGGACGGTGTACCCGGTGTCCGGCGACGGCAGCACCGCGCCGTCGGCCTGCACCAGCCGGTCGATGACCTCGATGTGCTTGCCCGCGACGACGGGCTCCCCCTCGCCGTGGTCGGTGGGGAACAGGCTCACGTCACCCAGCCGCGGAGGTTGCGGACGGCGGGTGTGGAAGGACATCCACGGCATCACGAGCGCCGCCGTCGCATTGCCGCCGAGGAACCCGTACCGCTCGACGAGGACGACGTCGGCGCCGGCGTCGGCAGCCGCCAGCGCAGCTCCGATGCCGGCCGGCCCGCCCCCGACGACGAGGACGTCGGCCTCAGCCGCCTGCAACGCTGAGCGCGGGGGCAACGTCAACCGCTCCCCTGCGACCGGCCGGGTCAACGGCGGCACGCTGGACTCCCTCCTGCTCGACGGACCGCCCTGCGATCGCGGGCGTCGACGGCCCCGCCAGGACGTCGAGGACGTGCCGCAGCGGGGCGGCCGACCGGGGCTTGAGCCTCTCGATCCGGGCCTGCACCTGCTCGGCGGTCGCCTGGCGCTCGTCCCAGAGCCGGTCGACGGCCGCCAGCAGCGGACCCACGGCATCCCGGTCGAGGCTGCCCGGCGTCTCGATGCCCAGTGTCCGCGCGAAGTCGGCCACCTTGCCGGCGTACGGCAGCGGCAGGAAGGGCACCCCGGAGAGAGCGGCGAAGACCAGGAAGTGCAGCCGCATGCCGACCGCGAAGTCCATGTGCTGCATCAGGCCGAGGATCTCGCAGGGCCCGTACGTGCCGTGGAGGACCCGCGCGCGGTCGGGAGCCGTCATGCGGGCCAGCACGGCGTGACTCTCGCGGACGTCACCGCGCTCCATGGGGACGAACACCACCTGGCCGCCGTAGCGGTGCACCGCGAAGTCGGCGACCGCGGCCAGGGTGGCGTGATAGGCGTCCACCGCGAGATCCGGTGCCGCTCGCCCTGGTTCCCGTACGGACATGGCGATCAACCGTCCCGAGGTGTCGACCCCGTCGCGGACCAGTTCGTCGGCCGGGAAGGGAGCGGGGCTCAGCAGCAGTGCCGGGTCGGACACCACCTCGATGGGCCGCTCGATGCCGACCTCCTCCAGGACCCGCTTGCTCTCCTCGTCGCGCACGGTCACCCGGGTCATCGCCGAGACCACCTCGCGTACGGCGCTGCGGTCCTCGGCCGTCGTGAGTGGCCCGGCGCCGAGGGCGTACCCGACCGTCGGCACGCCGTTCCGGTGGGCCGTCCGCACGTGCCGGAGGTACTCCCTGGCCTCCGTGTCGTACAGCAGCCCACCGCCACCGAGGACGAGGACGTCGAGCCCGGCGATCTCCTCGTTCACGGCGTCGCACCGACCCTGGCGGCCGTCGATCACCCGATCGGCCAGGTGTGCGTCGCGGGTGTGCGCCGCGTCGCGGGAGAACACCACGACCTCGGCGAAGGGCGCGGCCTCTCGCAAGCTGGCGAGAATCGAGGTCAGGATCGCCTCGTCGCCGATGTTGAGCCCGCCGTAGGAACCGAGCAGTCCGATGGTCGCCATCCAGGTTCTCCTGTCGATGTGTCGCCGGTGAGTGCGGGAAGGAGGGACGCCGACGGCGGCACGCGCATCCGGAGCGCAGTCGGTGGTGAGGACCGACTGGCTGCGGTGGTCCTCGGAGGAGTGTCGCGCTGCAGGACAGGGGCTCGAGGGCGGAGAGTTCGACGGCGGGGTCGTGGTCCGTGGTCGCCGAACCCGTCGGTTGCCGGCGGGGAGGGGATCGCCGGCCGATGACCCCTACCGCACCGCCTCAGTCCGACGTGACCACGTCGAGGAGGGGGACCTCGTGACAGGCCTCGTTGGGACCGTCCCCGTCTGGTTTACGGAACGGCGTGTACTCCCAGGATCCCCTCGGCGACCCGGGGCACACTCGGCAGAACGACCGATCCTGGTGCCCGGTACTCCTCCACTCCTCGGCTACGGGGCGGGACCCAGTGCGACCAGCGCCTCCGGCAGGTCGTCCACGACCACGGCGTCGGTACCGGCGGACACCAGCAACCGGGCCGACGCGATCTGCGGGCACCACACGAGGAGTTGCCGGCCGCAGCGGTGGAGCCGGGACAGCAGGTCCGCCAGGGCCCCCGGGTCGATCTGCCCACCGGCCGTCCCATCCCACAACGAGCCGACGTGGAGGGCCAGCACCTCGACGTCCATGTGGGCGCAGGCCGCGACTGCCATCTCCACGGGGAACCCGTGCCAGGTCAGCAGTCCGAGGGGCACCTTCGGCGCCGTCGCACGCAGGAGCCCCAGAGCTGCCGGGTCGAACGAGGAGACCATGAGCGGCCGCCGCGTCGCCTCCGCCGCCACGACCGGCGCGAGGATGCCTGCGCTGGTGTGCCCGGGTGACCGCAGACAGTCGTCCATCGAGGACTTGAGGTCCAGGTTGAGCCCCACCTGGCGAGGGAGATCGTCCAGCAGGGTGCTGAGACGCAGCGTGCCGCGCCGGTCGGCCTCCGCCCCTGTGACGTCGTCGAGCCGGGTGCCGTCCGGGTACACGGCGTCGTGCGCCACCACCAGGACGTCGTCTGCCAGGCGCCGGACATCGGCTTCCACCCATCGCGCCCCGCTGCGCACGGCGGCGGCGAAGGAGCCGAGGGTGTTCTGCTGATGCCCGTCGACGACACCGCAGCCGAGCCCGCGGTGCCCGATGACGGCAGGCCCCTCCCCGAAGACGTCCGGGGGCACGGGTCGTGCCCGGCCGGCCGTGGTCACGGGTCCACTGCGAGGTGGGCGCAGGTGCACCGTCTCGTCCGGAGGGGTCACCGGCCACAGCCCGCGAGACTCCGGCGGAAGGCGCAGCCGCCCCGTGACGCGAGATGGAGCACGCGGTCATCTCCTTCCTTGGCGTGGACACGACCGCCGGCGTACCTGGGACGGCCTGCAGGTGCGGAGGTGCTCCGGGAACGCCCGTTCCCGTCGGGCAGCCGCTCCCCAGGATGGCCGGGCCGGTGCCCGGGCGCCGTCGGCACAACTGCCCATCTTCGGCCCCGAGCGGCCGCCCGCAGCCGCTCCAGCCCGGGGCCGCCCGGAGCAGGACGACGGGCTGATCGCGCGCCAGTCCGCCCGGGGACGTGTCCGGCTGGCGGGCGCGGGTACCCCGCTCACCGCCGAGCAGCCGGCCAGGTGAGAACGATCCTGTGGCGCCATCGAGCTCCCGCTGTCAGGCGGAGTTCCGCCATCTCCGCGCCATCGAGCGACAGGGGGACGACATGCCCACCAGACGCCGGCTCGAGGGCCGCACGATCGCTGCCCTGGCGGCCGACGGCTTCGAGAAGGTCGAGCTGGTGGTTCCGCTGCGGGCCCTGAAGGCGGCCGGCGCCGAGGTGCACGTCGTGTCCCTGCGGCGCGGACGGATCCGCGGGGTGAACCTGCACATGCCGGCCAGCCGGGTCCGCGTGGACAGGACGATCGACGAAGCCGATCCCGGCGACTACGACGGCCTGTTGTTGCCCGGTGGGTTCATCAACCCCGACCTCCTCCGGCAGTCCGCCCCGGCACGGGAGTTCGTCCGCGCGCTCGCCGCGAGCGACAAGCCCATCGCCACCCTCTGCCACGGACCGTGGGTGCTCGCCTCGGCGGGCCTCGTGGACGGACGGACCCTCACCTCCTGGCCCGGGATCCGCGACGACCTGGTGAACGCGGGTGCCACCTGGCTCGATCAGGAACTCATCCGGGACGGGAACCTCACCACCAGCAGAGGGCCCCAGGACATGGCCGCCTTCATCCCCGGGATGCTCGAGGCCTTCGCGACGACGTCGCCGGAGCCGGCGACGACGGCACGGCGTCGTGAGTCCGACCGGCAGCGCGAGGCGCCCGTCGGCTGGGCCATCGCCGCGCTGCGATGGTCGCCGAAACCGTCGGCCGCCGCCGTGATGGGCATCGGCCTGGCTGCCGCCGCACAGCGCGCCCTGTCCGGCCCGACCGCGCAGACCGGGAGGACCCGCACGGCACGTCGTGCTCGGTGACGTCCGCGATCGCAGCGGCTGAGGGAGCGGCTGAGCCTGTGCGGTCACACGACCCACGGCGGTGCTCCGCAGTGCAGCCGCGTCGCTGGCTCCGTTAGCCGGTGCCTCAGACCACTGCGGCTCTTTCGTCATCGTGAACGGGACTACTCGGTCCCGCTCCGCGGTAACCGGGCACCCGGGGACAGACGTCGGCACCGTTGAACAGACAGCGCGCCTTGCCGAGGCTGCGGTCCCGGGAGCGCAGATGACCGAGCCCGCAGGCCTCGAACTGGCCGAGATCGCCGACTCGACCAGTCCCCCCTCCGAGCGCACGCAGGAGATGCTGGAGAAGCTGCGCCGCATCGTGCCGTTCGACGCCGCGTGGCTGGCCACTGCCGATCCGATGAGCAGCTACACGTGCGTGGCGAGCACCGGCCTCGACGAGAGCACGTTGCGCTACCTGAGCGGTTCCACTGCGGCGCATGACATCGAGGTGACCCACACCGACCCCGCGCACCTGCCGCTGAGCTCGTCCGACCTGCCCTACCCGGCCGCCGACCTGCCGACCTGGGCCGAGTGCCTCCTCCCCGCGGGCTTCCACGAGTCCCTGGGCGTCGCCCTGTTCGACGGGAGTCGGCGCCACGTCGGTCACCTGGCGCTGCTCTTCCGCAGCACGCAGCCGCCACCCCTGGCCCTGCGGCGCCGGCTGCACCAGTTGACGCCCGTCCTGGCGCGCGGGTCGGACCCGTTGCGCTCGCTGACCGCGGCGGCGCGGCTGGTGCGGGGGGCGGCCGCCGGTGCGGTGCTGTGCCACGACGGCGCCACCCGGCCGCTGCCCGGCCTCGACGGCGACGCACTGCTCGCCCAGGGATCGCCCGTCCTCACCGTCGCGCGCTCGTGCATCGACGACGGCCGGGTGTTCGCGTCCTTCCTGTGGCCCCGCGGAGGACGCCATGCCCCGGACGGGCACGTCCGCGTGACCGTCCTGGCCGCTCCCGGCGAGGCATCGGCACGCCTGCTCGGAACGGTCGTCCTCTCCCCCGTGACCCACCTGCGGGGGCTGACGCCGCGCGAGCTCGAGGTCCTCGGGTTGCTGGTCGACGGGTGTACCAACCAGCAGATCGCCCGCGCGCTGGTCGTGACCCCGCGGACGGTCGCTGCCCACCTCGAGCACGTCCTCGTCAAGCTCGATGCGCCCACGAGGACGCTCGCCGCGGTGCGGGCCGAGCGCGAGGGCCTCTACGTGCCCCTGGTCCCGTCGCCCTGCCGGACCTGAATCGGGCGTTCTGCCGATGGTGCTCCCCCGGCTGCCTCGGTTCCATGAGAGGACCTGGCGGTCCACGAGGTCGCCGGGTCGAGCACGTCCGCATCCGTCCACCCGGAGGGAGACCATGACCGCGTACGAGTCGTGCGTCCAGGCCGCCGACCCGCAGGCCTCCAGCGCATGAGTCGGCTGCGGCTCCAGCGCTTCGTCCGCACCAGCCTGTGGCTGCTGCCGGTCGGCTGCCTGGCCGCGGGCGCCCTCCTCGCCGTCGGAACGCTCGCCGTGGACCGGGCGACGGGCTATGGGCTCGTCCCGCAGAGCCTGACCGGGACGCCGTCCGACGCCCAGACGATCCTGTCCTCCTTCGCCACCGCCATGGTGTCGCTGACCAGCCTCGTCCTGACGGTCACCCTGGTCGCGGTCCAGCTGGCGATGGGCCAGTTCTCGCCCCGCATCGTGGGGGCGCTGCTCACCGACCGGTGGAGCCAGCTGGCGATCGGGTTGTTCGGCGCGAGCTTCCTGGTCGCCATCCTGACCCTCCGCGAGATCCGCGGCTCCGACACCGGCACCGTGCCCGGGCTGTCGATGCTGCTGTGCTACCTCCTGATGCTCGCCAGCATCGTCGTGCTCGTCCTCTACGTGCACCACGCCGGACAGGGCCTGCGGGTCGCCGGGCTCATCGACCTCGTCGGCGACCGCAGCCGCGAGTTCATCGTCCGGGAGCACGGGGACTCGCCCGTCGACGCGAGCGACCCGGACGAGATCGTCGCCGCGCAGCCCGGCAACGTGGTCCGCGTCGACCGGCCGGCGGTGGTCGCCGCGGCCCGGCGGGCGGACTGCGTGCTGGAGCTCGTCCCCGTCGTCGGGGACTTCGTCGTCGGCGGTGCGCCGCTGGTCCGGGTGCACCCGGGCACCCGGTCGGCGGCGAGCGCCGACGGCCGCCCCGCCGGTCGGCTCCGCGCCACCGACGTCACCCGCCACGTCCTGCTCGGCCCGGAGCGCGTGCACACCGAGGACCTCGCCTACGGCTTCCGCAAGCTCGTCGACATCGCCGTGCGGTCGATCGCACAGCCGTTCAACGACCCCACGACGACGGTCCAGGCGCTGCACCGGCTGCACGACCTGCTGCGCCAGATCGCCGCTCGCCCCCTGCCCTGCGGTGAACACCGCGACGAGGACGGCGTGGTGCGCCTGCTCGAGCGGACCGTCAGCTGGGACGGCTACGTCCGGCTGGCCTTCGACGAGATCCGCCTGGCCGGGGCGTCGGAGCCGCAGGTGACCCGCAAGATGTGCGCGGCGCTGGCCGACCTCAAGAGCGTGGCACCGCCCGACCGGCAGGAACCGCTGGACCGCCAGCTCCGGCTCCTGCACGCCGCCGTCCGGCGCGCCCACGAGGACGAGGAGGACGTCGTCGCAGCGCTCACCCCGGACACCGAGGGCATCGGGTCGGGGGCCGACGTCACCGCCGCGCCACGATCTCGGGCGGCTCGCGCACCGTACTGAGCCGGCCACGTGCCGGCCCGACCATCGTCGGGGTCAGGAGCCGGACCTCCGCTTCGACGCGGTGCTGTCCAGGTCGGCCCGCGAGAGCAGCGGGAGCCGCCATCGTGGCCGGCCCCGCGAGGCGGCCGACCGCATGGGCGCCGTGCTGCTCGTGACGCCGGCGTCAAACTGCGACCAGAGACGACTCAGGCCGCCCTCCCGGGGGAGGACGGCCTGGTCGTCGGGGTGGAGCTGAGGGGACTCGAACCCCTGACCCCCACACTGCCAGTGTGGTGCGCTACCAGCTGCGCCACAGCCCCGCTCGCGGCCCCGGCCGGTGTCGTCCGGACCGAGGAGAACTGTACATCGCCGCCCGGACCCGGCTGCGACGGGGGTGGCCGCGCGTCGCGCCCGCGGGGGGCTCAGATCTCGACGCCGCGCTCGGCCAGCCAGTCGACGGGATCGACCCGGCGGCCGTCCATGCCGCCCTCGTGCACCTCGAAGTGCAGGTGCGGTCCGGTCGACTGCCCGCGGTTGCCCAGCAGCGCGATCGTCTCGCCGGCCTCCACGTACTGCCCCGGCTCGACGAGGATCTCCTCCATGTGGCCGTACACGGTGACGTCGCCGTTCTCGTGGAGGACGTAGACGGCCAGGCCGAACCCGCTGGCCGCGCCGGCCCGCACGACGACGCCGTCGGCCGCCGCGTACTCCGGCGTCCCGATGGGGGCGGCCAGGTCGATGCCGTAGTGGAAGGTGCCCCAGCGCGAGCCGAAGCCGCTGGTGAAGCGGGCGCCCTCGACCGGCAGCACCGTCTTGGGCCGGGCCGCCTCGGCGGCGGCCTCCGCGGCCGCGGCCTCCGCGGCAGCGCGCTCGGCGCGCGAGGCGGCCACCTCCTGCAGCCGCAGCTGCGCCTCGGCCTCGGTGATGGAGGCCATCGGCATGACCTCGACCGCCTCGTCACCGGTGGCCAGCTCCATCTGGGCGCCGAGCACGGAGGTCTGCCCGGCGGCCGCCTCCGGCGAGCCGGGCACCCCCACGACCGCGGCGCCGACGGCGCCCGCCACCAGTGCCGCGACGAGCAGGTACGGACGGCGGTCGCGCAGACCGGAGCGCCGGCGTGCGGGGGCGGGCGGGACGGCGTCGGGGTCTGGCTCGGCGACGGCGTCCGTTGCCGGCTCGGCGGGCTCTCCCGATCCCGCCGGAAGCACCGTGGTCACGAGCGCAGCCGGGCCGGGGCGGACGACGACGTCGTGGCCCGCCGTGCGCGGCGCGGGCAGGACGGCCGCTCCCGGTGCGGACGTCCGGTCGGCGGGGCGGACCGGGGGGAAGCCGCGCAGCGGGGACACGGGACCGCCCGCGGCGGGCCGGTGGGCACCGGTGCGGGGGCCGGGGAGATCCGGGCGGGAGTCGCTGGCGGGGCGGGTCAGCAGACCCGCGTCACTCCGGTGACTGGCCAAGTACCTACCCCGCTCGTGGGAAGCGGCCCCCGTGGGCCCGATCAGGTTGTGACGATCCAAACACACCGTGACTGCTTCGTGACCCTCCGCCCGGCGTGTCGTCGGATGACGCGCCGTGTGCGCTGAGTCACGACCCGCTCGGGCGTTTGGTGGCCCACTGCAGAGGGAAGTTCCTGCCTCCGGCGTGGAGAAGCTCGCGCCGGTCCGACGGCCACCGCCGGGCCGACGCCTCCGCCGACGCCTGCGTGCCCGCCACGCCGGTGCCCGGAGTGACACGCCGATGGACGTCGCCGCAGCCGACGGCCGCCGCCCCCCAGGGCGGTGGTCGTACCGGGCGGCGTGATCCCATGTTCCGTTCCCCGGCGCGGTCCGCAGGCACCCCTGACGGCGGTGCGACCGGTCGCGCCCCGGCACGACCACCGACAGGAAGGACCGATGCCTCGATGGCGCAGCCCGAGCGTCCTCCGTGGGGATCCCCGCGGAGCCCGGCGGCACCCGCGGAGCCGGCGGTGGCACCCGTCGTCCGCATCCGGCCGCTGACCGCCGCCACGCTCGAGCAGCACGGGTCCCGGCTCACCGTCCCCACCTACGACCGCGCGGCGCTCGTCCCCGCCGTCGTGCACCTGAGCGTCGGCGGCTTCTCGCGCGCCCACCAGCTCACCTACTTCGACGAGGTCGCCGAGCGCCGCATCTCCAGCGGCTGGGGCGTCGTCGGGGTCGGACTGCGGCACCGGCTCATGCAGGAGGCGCTGGCCCCGCAGGACAACCTCTACACCGTCGTGGAGCGCAGCCCCGACGGCGAGCGAGCCCGGGTCGTCGGCGTCCTCACCGACTACCTGTTCGCCCCGGACGCACCGGCCGCCGTGCTCGACCGGCTGGCCGACCCGCGCACCCGGGTGGTCACCATGACCATCACCGACGCCGGCTACCTGCTCGACCCGTGCACCGGGGCCTTCACCCCCGACGACGACGTCCGGCACGACCTCGCCTCCCCGGGCACACCGCGGACGGTCTTCGGCTTCCTCGTCGAGGCGCTCGACCGCCGCCGGCGCGCCGGCACCGCGCCGTTCACCGTCCTCTCCTGCGACAACCTGCACCGCAACGGCGACGCGACGCGCACCGCGGTGGTCGGCTTCGCCGCGCGTCGCGACGAGGTCCTCGCCCGCTGGATCACCGACCGCGTCGCCTTCCCCAGCAGCATGGTCGACCGCATCACCCCACAGACCGCCCCCGAGGAGCGCGCGGCGGTGGCCCGCCGGTACGGCGTCGACGACCGCTGGCCGGTCGTCACCGAGCCGTTCTCGCAGTGGGTCGTCGAGGACGCCTTCTGCAACGGCCGCCCGCCGCTGGACCAGGTGGGCGTGCGTTTCGTCCGCGACGTCACCGACCACGAGCTCATGAAGACCCGGCTGCTCAACGCCACCCACTCGGCGCTGGGCTACCTCGGCACGCTGGCCGGCCACGACCGGATCGACGTCCTCATGGGCGACCCCGTCTTCGCCGCCTACGCCCGCCACCTCATGGACGACGAGGTCACGCCGCTCATCCCCTGCCCCGAGGGGATCGACCTCGACGAGTACAAGGCCACGCTGCGGCAGCGCTTCGCCAACCCCGCCATCGCCGACCGGCTGTCCCGGCTGTGCCGCCGGGGCTCGACCAAGCTGCCGCAGCACCTGCTGCCCTCGCTGCGCCAGGCCCTGGCCGAGGGGCGCCCGCACGGCCTGCTGACCCTCGCGCTGGCCGGCTGGATCGGCTACCTGCAGCGGACCGACGCCGCCGGGAGGCCGCTGCCGGTCGAGGACGACCACGGTCCGCGCCTGCAGGCCCTCGCGCTCGCCGGCGGCACCGACCCGGGCCCGCTGCTGGCCGAGCGGTCCGTCCTCGGCGACCTGGGGTCGGTCCCCGGGTTCCCCGAGGAGCTCTCGGCCGTCCTGCGGCGGCTCGCGCACGACGGCGCCCGCGCCACCGTCGCCGCCGCCACGGCCGCCTCCGCCCGCACCGCCGCGAGCGATCGGTGACCCCGCCCCGCGCGGGCGGGGCGGCCACGGCAGTCCTCCCCCGGGACGTCGTGGCCGGCCTCACCGCCCTGCTCTGCGACGCCGACGGCAACCTCTTCCCCTCCGAGGAGCCGGCCTTCGTGGCCTCGGCCGAGGTGACCAACCGCTTCCTCGCCGACCTCGGTGACGCGCGCCGGTTCACCCCGGAGGAGCTGCGGCTGGCCACCACCGGCATGAACTTCCGGACGACGTCCCGGCGGCTGGCCGCCGAGGCCGGCCGGCCCGAGGTCGACGTCGAGCCGTGGGTGACCGAGGAGAAGCGCGCGGTCACCGCGTACCTCGGCGAGCACCTGCGCCCGCACGAGCCGACCACCGCCGCCCTCACCGCACTGGCCCCGCACCTGCGGCTCGCCGCGGTGAGCTCGAGCGCCCTGGCCCGGCTGGCCGCCTGCTTCACCGCCACCGCCCTCGACGAGCTGATCCCGCCGGCGGTGCGGTTCAGCGCCGAGGACTCGCTGCCGACGCCGACCAGCAAGCCCGACCCGGCCGTCTACCTGCACGCCTGCGCGCAGCTGGGCATCGCGCCGGTGCAGGGTCTCGCCGTCGAGGACTCCGTCCCGGGCGCCCTGTCGGCGGTGCGCGCCGGCTGCCCGACCGTCGGCAACCTGCTGTTCGTCCAGCCCGCCGAGCGCGCCGACCGCGAGGCCGCGCTGCGCGAGGCCGGGGTGCTGGCCGTCGTCTCGTCCTGGCAGGAGCTCGCCGACACGCTGCTGCCCGTCCTGACCGGAGGTGGTCGATGAGGATCGTCTACACCAGCTTCCGCGGCCTGTTCTCCGACAGCCCGCGCGCGATCTACGAGGCCCTGGCGGCACGCGGCGACGACGTCACGCACACCTGGCTGACCGCGCCCGTCGCCGAGGGCGCGTTCCCCGCCGGCGTCGGGACCGTCCCGTTCGGCAGCCCGGAGAGCATCGCCGCGCTCGAGGCCGCCGACGTCGTCGTCTCCAACGACCACGTGCCACTGGACTGGGAGAAGCGGCCGGACGCCTTCTACCTGCAGACCTGGCACGGCACCCCGCTCAAGCGGATCCACAACGACGTGTTCTGGGCGCCGGAGGGCCGGCTGGCCTACCTCGAGCACGACATCGCCCGCTGGGACGCGATGCTCTCGCCCAACGCGTACAGCACGGCCCGCTTCCGCCAGGCGTTCGGCTTCCGCGGGCCGGTCCACGAGACCGGCTACCCGCGCAACGACCTGCTCTCCAGCCCGCGGCGCGACGTGGTGCGGGCGGCGGTGCGGGCCGCACTCGGCATCGGAGCCGACACCCGGGTCGTCCTCTACACCCCGACCTGGCGCGACGACCTGGTGTTCGAGGGGAAGGGCGAGCGCGACTTCGACTTCCCCGTCGACCTCGGGGACTTCACGAAGCGGCTGGGCGAGGACCACGTGCTCCTGCTGCGGCTGCACAACATGGTCTCCAGCCGCCTCGAGGCCATCGAGGGACTGCCGGTGCGCGACGTCTCGTCCTACCCCGACATCCGCGACCTGTACCTGGCGGCCGACGTGCTGGTCACCGACTACTCGTCGACGATGTTCGACTTCGCGATCACCGGCCGGCCGGTCCTGCTCTTCCCCTACGACCTGGCCGAGTACCGCGACCGGCTGCGCGGCTTCTACGTCGACCTGGAGGAGATCGCGCCCGGGCCGCTGCTGTCGAGCAGCGCCGAGCTCGTCGAGGCGATCGCCGACCTCGACGCCGTCGCCGCGGCGCACGCCGACCGGTACCGGTCGTTCCGGGAGACCTACACCTCCCTCGAGGACGGACACGCCACCGAGCGCGTCCTCGACCTGTTCTTCCCGTCCGGCGGCACCTCCGCCGGCGCGGCACCCACGACCCGAGGAGGGGACGACAGTGCGCACCGCTGACCTCACGCAGACCACTCCGGCACGCGACTTCACCACGCGCGCCGCGCGCCCGGCGCTCCGGCCCGCTCCCCGCCCCGTCCAGGTCGTCGTCCTGGCCGCCGGGATGGGCACCCGCCTGGGTCGCCCTCTGCCCAAGCCGCTGACGCCGCTGCACGACGGGCGCAGCATCCTGCAGCGCCAGCTCGACACCCTCGGGCAGGTGCTCGGCCCGGCCGTCGACGTGACCGCCGTCGTCGGCTTCCAGTGCGAGCGGGTCATGCAGGCCGTGCCCGACCTGCGCTTCGCCTACAACCCGGACTACGCCCGCACCAACACCAGCAAGAGCCTGCTGCGCGGGCTGCGGGCGACCGGTCCCGGCGGGGTGCTGTGGCTCAACGGCGACGTCGTCTTCGACGCCGCGGTCATCGAGGCGGTGGTGCCGGCGCTGGAGGCCGACCAGAGCTTCGTGTGCGTCGACACCTCGGTGGTGGGCGACGAGGAGGTCAAGTACACCCTCGACGCCGAGGGCTGGATCGACGGGCTGTCGAAGACGGTGCAGGGCGGTCTGGGCGAGGCCGTGGGCATCAACCACGTCTCCGCGGCGGACAAGGCCGTCCTGGTCGAGCACCTGGAGGCCTGCGGCGACCAGGACTACTTCGAGCGGGGCATGGAGACCGCCGTCGCCGAGGCCGGCCTGCGGTTCCGGCCGCTGGACATCTCGCGCTGGACCGCCGTCGAGGTGGACTTCGAGGCCGACCTCGACCGGGCGAACGCGATGCTCGCCGCCCGCAGCCACCTGCACCCGGTGCCCGACGGCACCGTGTAGGCCCTCCCCCAGGGATCCTTCGTTCAGCCGGCCGGCTGGGGCTCCGGCGCGGGGCGGGCGGGCTCCGGGTCGCGGAAGCGCCGGACGGCGCCCAGCCCGGCGACGACCAGCCCCGCTCCCCCGGCCACCAGGACGGCGACGGCGGCGCGCGCGAGGAGCGCGGGACCGGCGCCGGCCACGTTCGCGCTCCACAGCACGTCGACGTCGGGCAGGCCCTGCACCAGCAGCAGCCAGCCGAGGACCAGCGCGCACAGGCCCGCCATCACGCCCCGGCCGCGGCGGGCGGAGAGCACGCCGAACGCCGCGACCAGCGCCGCGGTGACCGCCGGCAGCAGCGCCGAGACCAGGGCCGCGGCGTGCGAGGACACCGTCACCGCCGGCTCCGGCGTGGCCGCGGCGTGCCACAGCGCCGCGGCGGCACCGGCGGCCAGCGCCCAGCCCAGCGGTCCCGGCGTCCGTCCCGCCAGCCCGGCCGCGGCGACGACGGCGAACAGCCCGGCGTACAGCGACCAGACCAGCAGCGGCGAGGGCGGCGGCTCCCAGGTGAGCTCGCCGCGCACGGTCACCGCGGTGTCGCCGTGCCGCATCGGCACCGTCCAGTCGAAGACGGTGTGCGCGTGCGTCGGGTCGGCCGCGACCGCGGGCGGGAGCTGCTCCTCGCTCATCCAGTGCGTGCGGTGGTCGTGCCAGGTGTACTGCGGCTCGGTGGACACCTGCACCCACTCGGGCTCGGCCTGCGGGTCGGCGTCGGCGGGCAGGGTCACCCGGCCGAAGCGGTCCAGGTTGATGTAGGTGGCCGGGCTGTGCGCGTTGCGCCAGACGCCGTCGGGACCGATCCGCAGGTAGGGCTCGTCGGAGTAGCCCGGCACCGTCACAATGGCGGCGGTGGTGTTGACCAGCTCGAGGGCGTCGCCGAAGTCCAGCACCCGCACCGACACCCCGGGCACGGCCGGCTCCACGGCGGTCACCCGGCCGTCGAAGTCGCTGCCGGCCGCCTCCCCGCCGACGTGCGCGGCCGCCGGGCCGGCGAGGGCGAGTGCGGCGAGCACGCCGAGGACGACGACGAGCAGCCGAGCGGCCGCCCGCCGGGGGCGGGCGGCCCTCACGCCCCGGTGACCTTCTCGAGGTCGCCGGCGATGTCGCGGGCGGTGTTGCCGGCGTCGAAGGCCACGTGCGCCTGGTCGTCGGCGCCGTAGAGCAGCAGCAGCGAGCTGTGCAGCCGGCCCTGGTCCTCGGCCAGCGGCACGCCGGCCGACAGCTGCGCCTGGTCGATGACCTCCTGCGCGCCGGTCAGCCCGACGAACTGCGTGGGCAGGTCGGCGTCGAACCGGTCGAGGTACTCGCCGAGGACCTGCGGGGTGTCGGCGGCGGGGTCGGTGGTGACGAAGACCACCTGCACCTCCCCGGCCAGCGCCGGGTCGACGTCGCGCAGCGCGAGGGCGACGTCGGCCATCGTCGTCGGGCAGATGTCGGGGCAGGTGGTGTAGCCGAAGAACAGCAGCGTCGGCCTGCCCGCCGTCGCCTGGGCGAAGTCGTACTCCGCGCCGCTGCTGTCGGTGAGGGTGAACGACGGCCGCTGGAAGGGATCGCGCAGGTCGATGCCGGCGTACTCGTCGCCGGGCCCCTCGAGCGTGGCCGCCGGCCCGTCCGAGTGGTCGTGCCCCTCCGCGGCCGCCGCCTGCTCCCCGTCGTCGGAGCCGCAGGCGGTCAGGCCCAGGGCGGCGGCGAGCAGCAGCGCGGCGGTCCGGCCGCGGACGGGAGCGGTCACGACGACACGGTACGTCGACCTGCGCGGTAGCCGAGGACGACGCCCGCGACCCCGACGGCCAGGGCGAGGATGGCGAGGAACAGGGCCAGGCCGGCCGGCTGGTTGCTGACCTCGCCGTCGTGCGCGTGGTCCTCCGCCGACGTCGTGGCGCCGGCGGCGGCGGCGGTGTCACCGGCCAGCGTGAGTACCGGCGCCGGGTACTCCGGCTCCTGCCCGTCGACGGTCGGCTCGATCCACGCCGACTCGGTGCCGTCGCTGTAGGTCTGCACGGCCGGGAACGACAGCGTCGCGGCGTCGGGGAACGGCCCGCCGGACAGGGCGAACTCCTGGAACTCCCCGGGGGCGATGCCGCCGCCGGGGTCGGCCCGGAACTCGACGACCGACACGTAGTCGCTGATCGGCTGGCCGTGGACCTCCACCGGCTCGGCGAGCTGCGACGACGTCGTGGTGACCGTCCAACCCGGGAGCGGCTGCACCCGCAGCGAGGCCATCGCCTGCTCCTCCGGGATCGAGATGCGCAGCGCCACGGTGCTCGCGGTGTCGCTCTCGTTCGGGACCCGGAAGGTCAGCTTCCCGTAGCCGCCGGCGGCGGCGTCGTCCGAGGAGACCGTCACGTGCGCCGACGCGCCGGTGGCGACCACGACGGACGCGACCAGGGCGGCCAGCAGGGCGGTCAGGACGACGACGGCACGGGCCGGCGGTCGCAGGGGGGTCGGGGACACGGTTCTCCTCACTGTCGGCCCGCGGGGAGCGGGTCAGCGCACCGGGAAGGTGGTGCTGGCGGTGGCGGCGGTGAACTCGTCGAGCCGGACGCTGACGGCCACGGTCCAGGTGCCGGCGCCGGGGATCGACATGCCGTCGGCCACCCAGTGGCCGGGGCCGGCCGGCTCGAGGTCGACGCCGAGCGGGCCGATCTGCTGTTCCGGCTCGGTCAGCGTGACCCGCAGGTCGGCGGGCTGGTCGAGCTGCCCGGCGTCGTCGAAGAGGTAGACGTGCAGGGTGTTGGCGCCCGGGCGGGCCGGGTCGACCGAGAGCTGGACGCTGCCGGACTCCCCCGCCGCCGACTCCAGCGGCACGGTGACGTCGACCGGCTGGGCGACCGCGGCGCGGGCCGGCGGGGTGCCGACCAGCACCGCCGACAGGACCAGCACCGCGGCGGCGACGGCGGCCTCGACCAGCACCGAGCGGCGCAGCGGGCCGACGTCCTCCACGGCGCCGCGGGCCTGCTCGGCCGCGCGGGCCCGGGCCGCGGCGACGGTGGGCTCGTCGGTGTCGTCGGCGCCGTCGGGGGCCCGGCCACCGGTCGCGGCGAGG
Organism: Geodermatophilus sp. SYSU D00700; assembly: GCF_054050255.1. NCBI lineage: Bacteria > Bacillati > Actinomycetota > Actinomycetes > Geodermatophilales > Geodermatophilaceae > Geodermatophilus > Geodermatophilus sp. SYSU D00700. The sequence continues at coordinate 47,661 of NZ_JBJGZA010000022.1, forward strand.
GCGCGGGCCGGGACGCGCCCGCGCGGGCCCGGCCGCCGGCGGCTGACCCCGAGGTGCTGCTGCACCCACACGCGCGACACCCCGGCGGCGGCGAGGAGCAGCAGCACCAGCGCGAGCTTGCCCAGCAACACCCAGCCGTAGGTGGTCGACACCAGGGCGGCCGGCGAGCCGACCTCGCGCACCGACTGGACGACGCCGGAGACCACGAGCGCGACCACCGAGGCCGACACGACCCGCGACCAGCGCGGCAGGGCGCCGGCCAGCTCGCCCGCCTCGGCGCCCGGCCGGGCCAGACCGACCAGCAGGGCGGCCAGCCCGCCCAGCCACACCGCCATCGCCGCGACGTGCACGGCGGTGACCGCCGTGGCGAACACCGGCAGGGGCCCGGCGACCGGGTGACCGACCGCCGCGGTGGTGAGGACGACACCGCCCGCGACGACGGCCAGCCCGGCCGTCTCCTGCACCGTCGGCGCGCCCGCCCGGCGCCACAGCGGCACCAGCAGCGCGGCGAGCAGCAGCGCGAGAGCCGCCCGGCCGAGGACGGTCAGCCCGAAGGACGACCCGCCCGTGGTCCCCAGCAGGGCCGGGTCGAACAGCGAGCCGGGACCGGTGCCGGCCGCGTAGGGGCCCTGCAGCAGGAAGGTGAGCACCGCGGCCCCGGCCACGGTGCCCAGCCCGGCGGTGGTCAGCCGGCGCATCGTGCGCGACGCCCAGCCCGCGGGCCAGCACAGCACGAGGAAGGCGGGGACGCCGAGGCCCACGGCCAGCCCGGCGAAGCCGATCGCGCGGGAGGCGGGCAGCGCGGCGGCCACGACCGGGTCGACGTCGGCGCGCTCGGCCACCGTGCCGGCGTCGGCGAGCTCGCCGTCGCCGACGACGAAGGCGTAGGCCCCGCTGATCGGGTGGGAGTCGGCCGAGACGATCCGGTAGGTGACGACGTAGCTGGCCTCGGGCAGGTCGTCGCGCAGCGGGACGGTGACGGTGTCGCCGTCGACCGACGCCGCACCGGTGTCGACCCGCTCGCCGCCCTCGCCGAGCACCCGGGCGTAGCCGGCGCCCAGCGACACCCCCTCGCTGAAGCGCAGCGTCACCTCGCCGGGGACCTCGTCGAGGCGGGCGCCCTCCCCCGGGTCGGTGGACACCAGCTCGGCGTGCGCGGCCGCCGGCCCGGCGGTGGCCACCCCGAGCCCCAGCCAGCCGGCCAGCAGGACGAGCAGCAGCAGGACCGGGCGCGCCGGCACTGCGGTGCGGGCGCTCACGCGGTCACCCGCTCCCGGGCGACGACGGTGGCGGCGCGCCGGGCGCGCCGGCGCCACGCGACGACGGTGACGAGCACGACGCCGGCGAGCAGCAGCAGGTGGGCGGCGGCCCGGTCGGCGTGCACGTGCCCGGCCCGCAGGTCGCGCACGGTGACCGCCGCCAGGAGCACGCCGAAGGTGCCCAGGAAGGGCAGCGCCCCGGCGGCCAGCCGCGGCGCGGCGGCGACGGCGAGGAAGGCCGCGGCGACGGCGAGGTTCCAGGCGCCGGTCTCGTGCGCGACGTGCACCGGCGCGCTCATCGCGGCGCGACCGCCGGTCAGCGCCGGCCAGGCGAGACCCGCCTGCGCGACGCCCACCGCCAGCAGCGCCAGCCGCAGCGCCGACTGCACCAGCCGGGAGCGGGCGGCGGCCGCGGCGCCGGGCAGCTCCCGCGGCAGCGCACCGAGCACGGCCGCCGTGAGATCGGGCACGTCGGGCGCCGCGGCCAGCCGCGCCCGCCGGGTGACCGCGCCCGCGGCGTCGGCCCAGCCGGCGCAGCCGGGGCATCCGGCCAGGTGGCGGTCGAGGTCGGCGGCGGGCATGCCGAGCGGCTCGCCGTCGAGCCGCGCCGAGACCGCCTCGCGGAACGGTGCACACTGCATGGAGAGGTAGTCGTCGCGGAGGGCCCGTCCGGTTCCCGGCTCGACGGGATCACAACGGGAGGAACGACGTGGACGAGCTGGAGCGGGTCGCCGCGGCCGCGGCGGACGGCGACCCCCTCGCCGCCGCGACCCTGGTCCGCGCCACCCAGTCCGACGTGTGGCGGCTGTGCGCGGCCCTCGGTGACCGCGACTCCGCCGACGACCTCACGCAGGAGACCTACGCCCGGGCCTTCGCCGGGCTGCACAGCTTCGAGGGCCGGTCCTCGCTGCGCACCTGGCTGCTGTCGATCGCCCGGCGGGTCTGCGCCGACGCCGTCCGCTCCCGCCGCCGCCGGCGGCTGACCCTGGTGCGCGACGACGCCGACCTCGAGGCCCTCTCCCCCGCCGACGCCGCCGACCGCGTGGGCGAGGGCGCCGCGGTCACCGACCTGCTGGGCCGGCTCGACCCCGACCGCCGGGAGGCCTTCGCGCTCACCCAGCTGCTCGGGCTCTCCTACGCCGACGCCGCCGAGGTGGCCGGCTGCCCGGTCGGCACGATCCGGTCCCGGGTCGCCCGCGCGCGGGCCGACCTGGTCGAGGCGCTCGACGGGTCCGCGCCGGCGGAACCCGACGCGGCGCGTCGCTGACCCCCGCCCGGGGACGGGCGCGCGCGTGACCAGGCCACTCCGCCCCGCATTCGGCCTATCCCCATCGATCTGGTAGACATACGCCCCATGGCGGCGACCGTGGTGCTCCTCGTGGGGCGCATCCACGTCGACCTGCTGCGCATCTGCACCGCCGCCTGTCCGGGCCGCTGACCCCCCGCGCCGTCCCCGGCGCCTCCCCCGTTCGCCCCGCCGCCGTGCTGCGCCGCGTCCTGTGCTGCCGCGCGTCCGGCGCACCTCCTGGAGTCAGCCCCCGTGAAGACCCTGATCCTGCTCGCCCTCGCCGGCCTCGGCGCCCAGCTCGTCGACGGCAGCCTCGGCATGGCCTACGGCGTCACCTCGACGACGCTGCTGCTGGCCTTCGGCACCAACCCCGCCGCCGCGTCGGCGACCGTCCACTTCGCCGAGATCGGCACGACCCTGATGTCCGGCGCCGCGCACTGGCGGTTCGGCAACGTCGACTGGAAGGTCGTCGCGAAGGTCGGCATCCCCGGTGCGGTCGGCGCCTTCGCCGGCGCCACCGTGCTGTCGAACCTCTCCACCGAGGTCGCCGCCCCGGTGATGTCGCTCATCCTGCTGTCCCTGGGCGTCTACCTGCTGGTCCGGTTCACCCTCCGCGGCATCGACCGGCGCAACCTCGGCAAGCCGGTGCGCAAGCGCTTCCTCGGCCCGCTGGGCCTCGTCGCCGGCTTCGTCGACGCCACCGGTGGCGGCGGCTGGGGCCCGGTCGGTACCCCGGCACTGCTGGCCAGCGGGCGCCTGGAGCCGCGCAAGGTCATCGGCTCGATCGACACCTCGGAGTTCCTCGTCGCGCTGGCGGCCAGCCTGGGCTTCCTGCTCGCCCTGGGCTCCCAGGGCGTCAACTGGCTGTGGGCACTGGGTCTGCTGGCCGGCGGCCTGGTCGCCGCGCCGATCGCCGCATGGCTGGTCCGGCACGTGCCGCCGCGGCTCCTCGGCTCGCTGGTCGGCGGCATCATCGTGCTGACCAACACCCGGACGCTGCTGCGCAGCGACTGGATCGACGCGTCCGACCCGGTCCGCTACGCGGTCTACGCGGTGATCTATGCGATCTGGGCCGCCGCGGTCGTCCACTCCTACCGCCAGTACCGCAAGGACCGGGCGCAGGAGTCCGCCGACGCCCTGGCCGCCGAGGCCGCGCGCCTGGCCGAGGAGGACCGGCACCTGCACGCCCCCGACGCGGCCGACGTCGCCGACCTGGAGCGCAGCCTCCGGGCGGGCCGGCCGGCCGACCCCCGCGACTGAGCCCGGCTGCCGCTGGGATCAGGTGACCTGATCATCGGGCGTCCTCCCTCACGTCCCACCGTGAGGGAGGACGCCGCACGATCAGGGACCCTGATCATCGCGCGGACAGCAGCGCCGCCTCGAGGTCCGCGGGCAGGCCCGGCTCGGGCAGGCCGTGCGGCGGGGGCAGCCGGATGGGGTCGCCCCGCAGCCAGGCCCAGGTGTCGGTGACCGTCTCGCGCAGCGGCCGGGAGGGCAGGCCGAGCTCGCGGGCGCGGGCGGTGCCGACGTCCCACGCCGTCGTCGCCGTCTCCCGGGGCAGCCACAGCGGCAGGTGCAGCCACGGCTCGACGCCCGCGGCGAGCAGCTCCTCCTCGGGCACCGGCACCAGCTCCGCGTCGCTGCCGGTGACCTCCCGGCAGGTCCGCAGCAGGTCCCCGAGGGTGGTCATCCCGGCCGGCCCGGTGGCGTTGACCGGACCGTCGGTGCCGCGCTCGGCCATCTCCACCAGCCAGCCGGCCAGGTCACGGACGTCGACCAGCGCGATCGGCTGGTCCAGCGCATCGGGGACGACGACCCGGCCGCCGCGGGCGATGCGCTCGAGCCACCACGGCAGCCGGCGCACGTTGTCGTCGGGGCCGACGACGAGCCCCGCCCGCGCGGTCAGGAACCGGCCCGGGAACGCCGCGCCCAGGACGCGCTCGGCGTGCGCCTTGACCGGGCCGTACTCGTCCTCGTCACCGTCCCAGGTCGGGTCCCGCTCGTCGGGGACGGGACCCGGCGGCCAGGTCGAGTAGGCGTTGAGGCTGCTGACGAAGGCGTAGCCGCGGACGCCGGCGTCGCGCAGCCCGGCCGCCGCGTTCTCCGCCGCCGCGCGGGTCTGGCAGGACGTGTCGACCACGAGCTCCGGCGCCCAGTCGCCCAGCGCCCGCGGCAGGGCGGCGGGGTCGTCCCGGTCGCCGTGCAGCGCGCGGACCCCCTCCGGGGGCCGGCCGGTGACGCCGCGGGTGAAGGTGGCCACCTCGTGACCGCGGCCGAGCGCCGCCGTCGTCACGTGCCGGCCGAGGAAGGCGGTGCCGCCGAGGACCAGGAGTCGCATGCCCGCAGCCCAGTGCACCCGCCGCCCGCCGTCCACCCGGTTCGCGGACGGCGGAAGGTACTAGACCGCGCGGATGGCGGGCAGGCCCGGGACCTGCGGCAGGGGCTGGGACCGGGCGGCGGCCAGCACCATCTGCGGGGAGCGGGGCAGCCCGCGGCGGGTGCACAGCCGCAGCGCGCGCACGCCGGTGATGACGTCGGTCTCCGGAGGGACCACCAGCAGGTCGGCGACCCGGTTGCCGCCGGCCCAGCTCAGGCACACCACGCCCGGGTCCATGCTGCGGAAGCCGCCGGTGCGCACGATGCGGCCGTCGACCACGAGCTTGCGCGGCGCGGGCAGCCACGGCTCGAGCGCGTGGGTGAACCGCTCGACGCGGACGCCGCGCCGGTCGAGGGCCGCCACCAGCTCGGGCACCTCGACGGCGAGGTCGCGGCTGCGCGGGAACCAGGCGCCGTCGAAGGCGTTCTCCCCCGACCCGGCGTCCGCGCGCAGGCTCACCCGGACGTCGATGCCGCCGCGGAACCCCTCCGGTCCCCGCACCGCCTGGGTCATCTGCGCTCCCGCCTCCCGCTCGCCGTGCCGCGGGCCCGCGTCCGGGCCCGCGGCAGAACCGTAGGTCGGCGTGCCCGCGCGTCCCCGCGAGCCGGCGCCGGGCCTGTCGGCCGCGCCCGGCCGGTCATCACCAGCGGTCACGGGCCCGTCACGACACCTCGGCCGAGCGGGGGCTCAGGTGCCCAGGTCGAACTCCGTCGTGCTGACGTACACCTCGCCCGAGCGGAGCTCCGTCGAGGGGAAGTCCGGCCGGTTGGGCGAGTCGGGGAAGTGCTGGGTCTCCAGGGCCACGCCGTCGCCCTGGCGGTAGACCCTGCCGCCGGTGCCCACGAGCGTGCCGTCGAGGAGGTTGCCCGAGTAGAACTGGATGCCCGGCTCGGTCGTCCGCACGGTCAGCGTCCGGCCGCTGCGCGGGTCGTGCAGCACGGCCGCGCGCCGGAGCGCGCCGTCGTCCTCGCGGTCGAGCACCCAGTTGTGGTCGTAGCCCTGCCCGCGGAGCAGCTGCTCGTCGGCCTCGCGGATGCGCGCGCCGATCGGAGTGGGCTCCCGGAAGTCGAACGGCGTGCCCTCCACCGGGGCGAGCTCGCCGGTCGGGATCTGCGTGCGGTCGACCGGGGTGAAGCGACCGGCGTCGAGCTGCAGCAGGTGGTCGTAGACGTCGCCGGCGCCCTCGCCGGCGAGGTTCCAGTAGGTGTGCTGCGTGAGGTTGACGACGGTCGGGGCGTCGGTCGTCGCCTCGTAGTGCACGGTCAGCCGCGCTGCGGGGTCCAGGGTGTAGGTGACCGTCGCGGTCAGGGTGCCGGGGAAGCCCTGGTCGCCGTCCGCGCTGACCAGGTGCAGCCGCAGGGCGGCCACCTCGCCGTCGCCCACGTCGGTGGCGGTCCACACCCGGTCGGAGAAGCCCACGGGCCCGCCGTGCAGGGTGTTGGGGCCGTCGTTGGCCGGCACCTGGTGGGTCGCACCGTCGAGGGTGAACCGCCCCCCGGCGATGCGGTTGCCGTAGCGGCCGACCAGCGCGCCCAGGTAGGGGTCGTCCGCGTCGAGGTAGCCCGCGAGGTCGGGGTGGCCGAGGACGACGTTGGCCACCCCGCCGTCGGGGTCGGGCACCTCCAGGGTCTGGACCACCCCGCCGTAGGTGAGCACGCGCGCGGTCACCGCACCGGCGGTCAGCGTCCAGCGCTCGACGGCGGTGCCGTCGGGTGTGGTGCCGAAGGGCTCGACGGTCGCGCTCATGCGGCCACCCTCCCGCCTCGCCGCCGGTCGTGCCCGCCGGGAGACGGCAGGGGCCCGGTCCGCGGTGCGGACCGGGCCCCTCCAGCGACCTCAGGCCCTGGGCTTGCGGTTCTTGGCCTTGCCGCGCTCGTTCTGGTCGAGGATCACCTTGCGCACGCGGACGGCGGCCGGCGTGACCTCGACGCACTCGTCCTCGGCGCAGAACTCCAGCGCCTGCTCCAGGTTCAGGATCCGCGGCGGGATCAGCCGCTCGAGCTCCTCCGCGGTCGAGGACCGCATGTTGGTGAGCTTCTTCTCCTTGGTGATGTTGACGTCCATGTCGTCGGGCCGGGAGTTCTCCCCGACGATCATGCCCTCGTACACCTCGGTGCCCGGGGCGACCATCATCGAGCCGCGCTCCTGCAGCGAGAACATCGCGTACGACGTCGCCACGCCCTGCCGGTCGGCCACCAGGGACCCGGTGGGCCGGGCGCGCATGTCGCCCATCCACGGCTCGTAGCCCTCGAGGTTGTGGTTGAGGACGCCGGTGCCGCGGGTCTCGGTGAGGAACTCGGTGCGGAACCCGATCAGGCCGCGCGAGGGGACGACGTACTCCATCCGCGCCCACCCGGTGTCGTGGTGCACCAGGTTCTCCATGCGCCCACGGCGGGCGGCCAGCGCCTGGGTCAGCGTTCCGACGTACTCGCCCGGGGTGTCGATGGTGACCCGCTCGACCGGCTCGTGGAGCCGGCCGTCGATCTCCTTGGTGACCACCTGCGGGCGGCCGACGGTGAGCTCGAACTCCTCGCGGCGCAGCTGCTCGACCAGGATGGCCAGCGCCAGCTCGCCGCGGCCCTGCATCTCCCAGGTGTCGGGGCGCTCGGTGGGCAGCATGCGCACCGAGACGTTGCCCACGAGCTCCTGGTCGAGCCGGTTCTTGATCAGCCGGGCGGTGAGCTTCTTGCCCGAGCGGCCCGAGATCGGCGAGGTGTTGATGCCGATGGTGATCGAGATCGACGGCTCGTCGACGGTCAGCGGCGGCAGCGGGCGCGGGTCGTTGGGGTCGGCGAGGGTGTCGCCGATCATGATGTCCTCGATGCCGGCGATGGCCACGAGGTCGCCGGGGCCGGCACTGTCGGCCGGGGTGCGGGTGAGGCCCTCGGTCATCAGCAGCTCGGTGATCTTGACCCGCTGCACGGTGCCGTCGGTGCGGCACCAGGCGACCTGCTGGCCGTTCTTCATCGTGCCGGAGTGGATGCGCAGCAGCGCCAGCCGGCCGAGGTAGGGCGAGGCGTCGAGGTTGGTGACCTGCGCGCGCAGCGGCTCCTCGGCGTCGTAGGTCGGCGCCGGGATGGTCTCCAGCAGCGTCTTCACCAGCGGCGCGAGGTCGGGGCTGTCGGGGCTCTCGCCGTCGGCGGGCCGGGTGAGCGAGGCCTGCCCGGTCTTGCCGTTGGAGTAGACGATCGGGAACTCGAGGGCGTCGGTGTCCAGGCCGTTGTCCTCGAGCAGCTCCATGAACAGCTCGTAGGTCTCGTCGACGACCTCGGCGATGCGCGCGTCGGAGCGGTCGGTCTTGTTGACCACGAGGATGACCGGCATCCCCTTGCCGAGCGCCTTGCGCAGCACGAAGCGGGTCTGCGGCAGCGGGCCCTCGGAGGCGTCGACGAGCAGGACGACGCCGTCGACCATGGACAGGCCGCGCTCGACCTCGCCGCCGAAGTCGGCGTGGCCGGGGGTGTCGACGATGTTGACCGTGACCGGGTTGCCCTCGTCGTCGGCCAGCCGGATCGCGGTGTTCTTGGCCAGGATGGTGATGCCGCGCTCGCGCTCGAGGTCCATCGAGTCCATGACGCGCGTCTGCGTCTCGTCGGCGTCGGTGCCCTCGCCCTTGGCGCGGCCGAGAGCCCCGGCCTGGCGGAGGAGGGCGTCGACCAGGGTGGTCTTCCCGTGGTCGACGTGGGCGATGATCGCCACGTTGCGCAGGTCGTCGCGGGTGGGCATGCGGGAGGCACCTCGGGGAGTCAGGGGATCCCGCGGCAGTACGCGCTCGCGGGCATCTGGGACAACGGCCGCCGGCCCGGCGACCTTCCCACTCTAGGCACTCGGCGTGCTCTGACCGCTGCCCGCGGGCGGTCGGCCACCGCGTACGTCACCCCCGCGGCGGCGATCGTGACGAGACTCACCGCCGGCCGTACCGGGGCGGCGACGGGCGCCCGCACGCGCCGGGTCCGGCGCTAGCCTCCGCGGGTGGGCGTCCGCGGCCGGGCAGCCGGGAGGACCGATCTCGCCGCGCGGCTGGGCCGCGCGGGATCGGCGGCGTTCGTGGGCCGCCACGCCGAACGCGAACTCGTCGCGGCCACGCTGGCCGGTGACCCGGGCGCCGCGGTGGTGTTCTTCCACGGGCCCGGCGGGATCGGCAAGACCGCGCTGCTGCGCAGGGTCGTGCTCGACGCCGAGGCGTCCGGGGTGACCGCCGTGGTGGTCGACGGCCGCGCCGTCACGCCGTCCCCCGACGGCCTGCTCGCCGCGCTGGCCGAGGAGCTCGGCCTGCCGGCCGGCGAGGACCCGGTCCCGGCCCTGCACGACCTCGGCCGGCTGCTGCTGGTCGTCGACACCTTCGAGCGGTGCTCGGGTCTCCAGGGATGGCTGCGCGAGCGGCTCCTCCCGCGGCTGCCCGCGGACGCGCTCACCGTCGTCGCCGGGCGGGAGCCGCCGGAGAGCGCCTGGCGGTTCGACCCCGCGTGGCAGGGACTGCTCCGGGTCGTCGCCCTGCGGAACCTGCCGCCGGACGACGCCACCGGACTCCTGGCCGCACGCGGTGTCCCGCCACGGGTGCGGGAGGAGGCCCTGCGCTTCGCCGGCGGCCACCCGCTGGCCCTGTGCCTGGTGGCGGAGACGGCGTCGGCGTCCGGCGTCCCGGTGCCGGCGGCCGGGTCCGGCAGCCCCGACCTGCTGCGGGTCCTGCTCGAGCGGATCGTCGACGAGGCGCCCTCGCCGCAGCACCGCGCGGCGCTCGAGGTGTGCGCGCACGCGCGGGTGACCACGGAGTCGCTGCTGCGCGCGGCCCTCCCGGAGGCGGAGGCCGACGACCTCTTCCGGTGGCTGTCGGGTCGGTCGTTCGTGGAGCGGGCCGCCGACGGCCTCCACCCGCACGACCTCGCCCGCGACGTCCTCGACGCGGAGCTGCGCTGGCGGGACCCCGACCGGTACGCCGACCTGCACCGGCGGATCCGCGCACACCTCCTCGACCGGCACCGCCGCAACCCGCTCGACGGCGCCCGCACCTGGCGGGACCTCATGTTCCTGCACCGGCGCAACCCGGTGTTCGCGCCGTTCCTGACCTGGGACGTGGAGGACGGCGTCTACCCGGACACCCCGGGCGACGCCGACCGCGCCGCGCTGCTGTCGATGACCCGCACGGCCGAGGGCGACGAGTCCGCGCGCGTGCTGGCCCACTGGCTCGACCGGCGACCCGGGGGCTGCACCGTGTACCGCCGGGCGGGCGAGCCCGGACCGGTCGGCTTCGCGCTGCACCTGCGGCTGTCCGAGCCGGATCCGGCCGACCTCGCCACCGACCCCGTGGTCGCCGCGGCCTGGGCGCACGTCGACGCCACCGGGCCCCTGCGCCCGGGTGAGCAGCTGGACGTGCTGCGGACCTTCGTCGTCCCGGGGTCCTATCAGCGGCCCTCCCCGGTCATGGACCGGATCCAGATCGACTGCGCGCACGGCTGGACCTCGCCGCCGGGACCGGCCCTGTCCTTCCTCGTCCTGGCCGACCCGGGCTTCTGGGCACCTCAGATGGCCTACATCGACCACCACCCGGCCGGGCAGGCGACCGTGGGCGGCCGCCCGTTCACGCTCTTCGCACACGACTGGCGGGCGGTGCCGATGGCCGAGTGGTTCGGTGCCCTGGCCGGCCTCGAGCTCGCCGGTGACGGGCGACCGGCCGCGCCGGCGGTCGATCCGCCCCAGCGGACCGTCCTCTCCGCGCCGGAGTTCGCGGCCGCCGTCAAGGACGCGCTGCGCTCCGCCCGCCGGCCCGGCGACCTGGGCCGCAACCCGCTGTGCCGGTCCCGGGTGGTGACCGACGCGGCCCGGGGGCGGGCCCCCGCCGAGGCCCTCGCCGACCTCCTCGTCGAGGCGACGGACTCCCTCGCCGGTGACCCGCGGGACGCCAGGCTGCACCGGGCGGTCGCCACGACGTTCTTCCGCGGCGTGCCCACCCAGGAGGCGGCCGCCGAACGGCTGGGGCTGCCCTTCTCGACCTACCGCCGCCACCTCGGGTCCGGCATCGAGCGGATCACGGCCTGGCTGTGGGAGCGGGAGCTCCGCGGCGCCGGGCAGGGAGTGAGCACCTGGCGACCTGTCGGGTGAGCAGTCCCCCGGCCGACCGTGTCCTCCCCGACTTCCCGAGGAGGACACGATGTCCGAGCACACCGACCACGCCGTCGTCGTCGGAGCCGGCATGGGCGGGCTGCTGGCCGCCCGCGTGCTCAGCGAGACCCACGACTCCGTGACGGTCGTCGACCGCGACCCCGTCACCGACGAACCGACCGCCCGTCGCGGCGTGCCGCAGGGCCGGCACGCGCACGGGTTGCTCGCCCGCGGCCGCGAGCTGCTGGAGGAGCTCTTCCCCGGGCTCACCGCCGAGCTGACCGGTCTGGGGGTGTCCAGCACCGACCTCCAGTCGGGGTTCCGGTGGGTCAACGGTGGCCGGCTGCTGTGCCAGGAGCCCTCCGGCCTGCTCGGGCTGGGGGTCAGCCGGCCGTTGCTGGAGGCCCGCGTGCGCGCCCGGGTGCGGGCGCTGGGCAACGTCGAGATCCGCGGCGGGTGCGACGCCGCCGGCCTGGCCGCGTCGAGGGACGCCAGCCGGGTCACCGGCCTGCGGGTGCTCGACGGCGCCGCGGACGGTTCCGCGCAGGTGCTCCCGGCCGACCTCGTCGTCGACGCCACCGGGCGGGGGTCGCGGAGCCCGCAGTGGCTGGAGGCCCTGGGCCACCCCGCTCCGGAGACTGAGCAGGTGCACATCGGCCTGGCCTACGCGTCGCGGTCCTACCGCCGTGACCCGTCGGGCCCGGACGGCGCGTCCGTCGCCGCCACCCCGGACCGCCCGCGCGGCGGGGTGGCGATCCCCCAGGAGGGCGACCGGTGGATCGTCTCCGTCGGGGGGATCCTCGGCGACGCCCCGCCCCTGGACCACGACGGCTTCACGGCCTACACCGCGACGCTGCCCTCCCCCCTCGTCCACGAGGTCGTGCGGGAGGCCGAGCCGCTGTCGGACGCCGTCCGGTTCCGGTACCCGGTGAGCACCCGCCGGCGCTACGAGCGGCTGCACCGGTTCCCCGCCGGCTACCTCGTCGTCGGGGATGCCATCGCGAGCTTCGACCCCGTCTACGGGCAGGGGATGACCGTCGCCGCCGCCGAGGCCGTGCAGCTGCGCTCCTGCCTGGCCGAGGGCGCCGGCGGGCTGGCGCGCCGCTTCCTGCCGGCCGCGGCCCGCATCGTCGACGTCGCCTGGGACGTCTCCGTCGGCGGGGACCTGCGCTTCCCCGGCGTGGCGGGCCCGCGGACGCCCAGGGTCCGGGCGGTCAACGCCTACCTGGAGCGGCTGCACGTCGCGGCGGAGCACGACCCGGTCGTGGCGCGGGCGTTCCTGCGCGTGGTCAACCTGCTCGACCGCCCCGAGGGCCTGCTGGCCCCGGGACTGGCGTTCCGGGTGCTGCGCGGGAGCGGCCGGCGCGGGACCGGGGCCCGGCCCGTCGACCCGTTCCCCGCCCGGCGCGAGCCCGCCGGCACGGCGGTCACTGGGCGCTGACCGCCGTCCCCGGGCGGTCGGCCGCCGCGTACGTCACCCCTGCGGCGGCGACCGTGACCAGGCCCACCGCGAGCCAGGCCGGCAGTCCGGCGCCGAGGGCGAGCACGTGGGCCAGGACGAACGCGCCGACGTAGAGGGCGCCGAGCCCGAGGGCGACCGCCCATCCGCGGCGCTGCACCCACAGGACCGCGGCGCCGAGGCCCGCGACGGCGAACACCGCGCCGCCGAGGGCCCGGATGCCGGTGCCCTGCGCGACGCCGAACCCGGCCGCGAGCCCGGCGGCGACGAGGACGGCGGAGGACAGCCGGGTGCGGGCGCGGGTCAGGACGGACGTCGTCATGACTGCAGTGTCCCCGGCCCCGGGCCGGCGCCGGCTCTGCGAGGGTGCGGGGATGACCACGACGCGCCTCCTGGCCCTGGACGACGCACCGGTCCTCGCCCGCATCGCGGAGGAGGACCGCGCGTTCCTCGCACCCTGGGAGCCGGCGCGCGAGGAGGGCTGGGCCACCGAGGCCGTCCAGCGCGAGGAGATCCGGTTCGTGCTGGAGCAGCACCGGCTCGGCCTCCGGCTGCCGCACGTGGTCCTCGACGGCGCGGGGCAGGTGGTGGGCCGGATCAGCCTGAGCAACGTCGTCCGCGGTGCGTTCCTGTCGTGCAACGTGGGCTACTGGATCCGGTCGGCCGCCAACGGCCGCGGGCACGCGACGACCGCCGTCGCGGCGATGCTGCGGATCGCGTTCGACGACCTCGGGCTGCACCGGGTGGAGGCCGGCACGCTGCCGCACAACGCCGGGTCGCAGCGGGTGCTGGAGCGCAACGGGTTCACCCGGTTCGGGCTGGCGCCGCAGTACCTGCGGATCGCCGGGCGCTGGCAGGACCACGTGCTGTTCCAGCGGCTGAACCCGGCCATGCCGTAGCCCGACCCGTCCTCAGGCACCGGCCTCCCGCGGCGGCGTGGTCTCGCGCAGCCAGATGCCGACCCGGTCGGGACCGACCGTGGCCGCCACGGTGTCCCGGAGCCCGCCGGTGACCGCGTCGAGGTCGACCGACGTCCGCAGCCGCCGCGCGTAGGCGTCCACGGCGCGGGCCGCGTCGTAGCGGGACCGGTCGAACCGCCGGTCGACGACGCCCTGCAGCCGCCGCCGCAGCGGGGAGAAGGCCGCGGCCACGGCCAGCGTCGAGGCCGCGACCGCCAGCTCGGAGGTGCCGGTGAGCGGGGTGAGCAGCGGCCGCAGCCCGGTGACCAACCCGAGGTAGAGGGCGAGCAGCAGGCCGGTGAGCAGCGCGTAGGACACCGTGCGGCTGGCCAGCCGGTCGAGGTCGTACAGGCGGTACCGGCTGACGGCGACCCAGATCGCGGCCGGAGGCAGCACCAGGCTCACCCCGACGGCGACCCCGACCACCAGCCCCGTGTCGTCCTGCGGCACGGCCGCGCTCCCGAGGGACGCGACGAGCGCGGTCCCGCCGAACGCCAGCCCCGCCGCCGCGAACCAGCGCAGCTGCTGCCGCTCGGTCGGCCCGGCGCTCCGGTGGCGCACGAACGGTGCCGCGGCGGCGGCCAGCAGGCAGCCGGTGAGGACGAGGACCAGCCACGAGGACAGCGTGCCGGCTGCGTCGGCGACGTCGTCTCCCGGCGTCAGCAGGCCCGGGATGGAGGGGTCCGGGCCGAGCAGGAGCCCGAGGGCGACGGCGACACCGGCGGCCCCGGCGGTGGTGGGCGGCAGCCACCGCCAGCGGGGCCCGGGCAGCCGGCCGTCGGGGAAGAGCGCGAAGACCGCGGTGGCCGAGACCAGGACGACCGGGACCGCCGACGAGACGAGCGGCAGCTCCACCCACCGCGGCAGCGCGCCGATCTGGCCGACTGCGAACCCCGCCTGCAGCAGCGCGATCCCGAGGCCGAGTCCGGCGGGGGCCCAGCCGTAGGCGGTGCCGGCGACCCGGCACACCAGCAGCACCCCCACGACGGTGAACGCCAGGGTGGCCAGCGCCAGGGCAGCCGCCACCGGCAGCCCGAGCCCGCCGTCCACGGGGAAGGCCGCGGGGTGCCGCGCCCGGACGACCAGGTCGGTGGCGATCAGCACCAGGACCGCGGCGCACAGCGCGCCGGCGCCCAGCACGCGGGACGCCGTCCTCACGTCGACGTCCCGGACCCGGCCGGGCCGTTCCGCAGCCACAGCGCCATCCGCTGGGGACCGACGGTGGCGGTGACCGTCTCCCGCAGCCCGGTCACCACCGTCTCGAGGTCGACGTCGGTGCGCAGCCGCCGGGCGTAGGCGTCCACCTGTCGGGCGGCGTCGTACCGCGCCCGGTCGAAGCGCCGGTCGACCGCGTCCTGCACCCGCCGCCGGGCCGGCCGGAAGGCGGCCGCCACGGCCAGGGTTGAGGCCACGACCGCCGGCTCGGAGCTGCCGGTCACCGGCGCGAGCAGCGCCCGGAGCCCGGTCACCGCCCCCACGTACAGCGCCACCAGGCCCGCGGTGAGCAGGGTGTAGGACACGGTCCGGCTGAGGACGTGGTCGATGTCGAACAGCCGGTACCGCAGCAGGGCGATGCCGATCCCGACGGGGACGAGGGTGAAGGCGACCTGGTCGAGGACCACGTACGCCTCCCCCGGAACCAGCCCCTCCGGGGCCACCAGGTCGAGCAGGATCGACGCGGCCATCGCCGAGCTAGCGACGGCGAGCCACTTGAGCTGCTGCCGTTGGACCGGGCCGGCCCGGCGGTAGCGCAGCACCGGCGCGAGCGCCGCCACGACGCCCAGCAGCAGCGCTCCGTAGACGCTGACCTCGACCACGACGTCCCAGACCCGGCCGGCGGCGCCGCCCACCGGCCACGGTCCCGGCGCGACCGGGTCCCCGTCCCGCGGCGCGACCAGCACCGCGACGGCCTGGGCTGCGGCCAGCCCTCCCGCCGCCCACGGGAACCAGCGCCAGCCGCGGCCGGGCAGCCGGCCGGTGGGGAACAGCACCAGCACGAGGTAGAAGAGGACGAAGAAGGCTCCGTAGCCCCAGGTCTCCGCCACGGCGAGCACGTCGTCCCGGACGTCGGTGCCGCGGCCCAGCGTGAAGACGACCTGCACGGCCGCCGCGACGAGCGCGCACCCGCTCACCACCCAGCCGTACGGGTTGGTGGGCAGCCGCGCCGCGATCAGCGCTCCGACGAGGGCGGCCGCGAGGAGGCTGGGCAGGGAGGACCACGGGTCGCTGGTCCCGTCGGGTTCGACGACGTCGACGACGGCGGCGGTCGCGGCCAGCGCCACGGTGACCGCGCAGACCGACCAGCCGAGCCACCGGGCCCGGACCGGGGTCACGTCGGCCTCCCCCCGTCGCGCAGCCAGACGCCGACGGACGCCGGGTGGACCGTGGTGACCACGGTGTCGCGCAGACCCTCGGTCACCTGCCGCAGGTCGACCTCGGTGCGCAGCCGCCGGGCGTAGGCGTCCACCGCCCGGGCGCCGTCGTAGCGCGTCCGGTCGAACCGGCGGTCGACCACCGCCTGCACCCGCCGCCGCGCCGGCCGGAACGCCGCGGCCACCGCGAGCGT
Source organism: Geodermatophilus sp. SYSU D00700 (assembly GCF_054050255.1). Lineage (NCBI taxonomy): Bacteria > Bacillati > Actinomycetota > Actinomycetes > Geodermatophilales > Geodermatophilaceae > Geodermatophilus > Geodermatophilus sp. SYSU D00700. Next base: position 63,668 of record NZ_JBJGZA010000022.1, read on the forward strand.
GGACACGACCACGGCGAGTTCCGAGGTGCCGGTCAGCGGCGCCAGCAGCGGCCGCAGGGCGGTCACCGCTCCCAGGTAGACCAGCAGCAGCCCCCCGGTCAGCAGCGCGTAGGACACCGTCCGGCTGACGATCCGGTCGATCTCGTAGAGCCGGTACCGCAGCACGGAGACCCCGACCGCCACGGGGAAGAGGGTGAACGTCACCTCGAACAGCAGCCACCCGGCCTCCCCGACGAGGCCCGTGAGGGCGACGAGCAGCGCACCGGCGTTGACCAGCCCGGCGTAGGCGAACCAGGCGAGCTGACGCCGTTCGACCGGCCCGGACCGGCGCAGCCGCACCACGAGCGACGCCATGGCGAGCACGCAGCCGAGGAAGAGCCCGCTGAGCCCGGTGACGAAGACGGTGTACCAGCGGCGCCCGGCCTCGCCGCCCGGGCTCAGCAGGCCCGCGGCGGCGGGGTCCTCCGGGATGGTGGCGAACAGGCTGCCGACCACGGCGACGGCCAGCGAGAGCCCCACGGCCCGGAACAGCCACCGCCACGCCGGGCTGGGCAGGCGGCCCGTGGGGAAGAGGACGACGACCAGCGGGAGCAGCACCAGCAGGGCCAGGAACGCCGACCGTTCGACGAGCGCGAGCGGGACCGCGCCGGGGGCCAGGAACCGCAGCTCGCCGGTGAGCACCAGCACCGCGTCCGTCACCCCGAAGGCGCACCACAGCCACCCGAGGGGGTTGTCCGGCAGACGGGTGGCGATGACCGCCCCGACGACCGGCACCGCCAGGAAGCCGGCCACCCCGAGCGCCGTCCAGGGGTCGTCCGCGGTGGCCCGGAGGACCCCAGCGGCGAGGAAGAGGACGACGGCGACCGCGCACAGCCCCCAGGCGCGCCGTCGCACCCGCCGCGTCCGGTCCATCAGGCCCTCCGGACGTCGGCGCCGGGGCGCACCCACACGCCCAGCCGGTCGGGCCCGACCGTCGCCGCGACGGTGTCCCGCAGTCCCGCCGTGACCGCGTCGAGGTCGACCTCGCTGCGCAGCCGGCGGGCGTAGGCGTCCACCGCGCGGGCCGCGTCGTAGCGGGACCGGTCGAACCGCCGGTCGACGACGTCCTGCACCCGCCGCCGGGCGGGGCCGAACACCGCGGCCGCCGCCAGCGTGGACACCACCACCGCCAGGTCGGACGTGCCCGTCAGCGGGGTGAGCAGCGGCCGCAGCGCCGTGACGGCGGCCAGGTAGAGCACCAGCAGCGCGCCGGTGAGGACCGCGTAGGACACCGTCCGGCTCACGATCCGGTCGATCTCGTAGAGCCGGTAGCGCAGGACGGCGACGGCCACCGCGGCCGGGATGAGCCCGAAGCTGACCGCGTCGACCACCGCCCAGACCACGGCCGGCACCGGTGCGCCGGTGAGGTCCAGCGACGTCGTCACCACCAGCGCCATCGCGGCCACCACGAACCAGGTGAGCTGACGGCGCTCGACGGACCCGGCGCGCCGGTAGCGCGCGAGGACCGACACGGCCGCCACGACCACGGCGAGGAACAGCCCGGTGACGGCGGCGTCGGCCGCGGCCGCCGCGACGCGGCCCGTGGTGGCGTCCGGGGACCAGGCCCCGGACGTTGCCAGGCTCCCGGCGACCAGTGCCAGGACGGCGAGGCCGACGGTGACCCGCGGCAGCCAGCGCCAGCGGGGCGAGGGCAGCGACCCGGTCGGGAACAGGAGGAACAGCAGGGAGAGCAGCACGAGGCCGACGACGAAGCTGGAGCCCTCGACCGCACGGGCCACCCGGGACAGGTCCCCTGGAACCGCGCCGAGGGCGGCGGCCAGCGCCGTGATCCCGTGGCAGATCCCGGCGGCGCACCACAGCCAGCCGTAGGGGTTGTCCGGCAGGCGGAAGGCGAGCAGGCCCCCGACGACAGGCACCCCGAGGAAGCCGAGGGTGCCCACCAGGACCTCGGTCGGGGTGAGCGCCTGGGGCCCGGAGGCCTCGGCGACGGTGAACCGCACGGTGATCGCCGCCGCCACCAGCGCCAGGGCGAGCGCGCAGAGGACCCACGCCAGCCGTCGCGCGTGCGGGACCGCGCGCATCAGGCCCTCCGCGTGAGGCCGTCGTCGCGCAGCCACAGCCCGAGCCGCTGCGGGCCGACCGTCGAGCTGACCGTCTCCCGCAGGCCCGCCGTGACCGCGTCGAGGTCGACCTCGCTGCGCAGCCGCCGGCGGTAGTCCTCGACGGCGCGCGACGCGTTGTAGCGGGTCCGGTCGAAGCGGCGGTCGACCACGTCCTGCACCCGCCTCCGGGCCGGGCCGAACACTGCGGCCACCGCCAGCGTGGACACCACCACCGCCAGGTCCGAGGTCCCGGTCACCGGTGTGAGCAGCGGCCGCAGCGCCGTCACCGCAGCCAGGTAGAGGACCAGCAGCGCGCCGGTGAGGACCGCGTAGGACACCGTCCGGCTCACGATCCGGTCGATCTCGTAGAGCCGGTACCGCAGCACCGCGATGCCGATCGAGACCGGGATCAGGGCCAGGACCACCACCTGGTAGGCCGCGTCCACCGCGGCGGGCGCGAGCGGCACCACGGCGAGCTGGCCGATGTTGAGCAGCACTGCGAGGAGGAACCACTTCAGCTGCCGACGCTCGTCCGGGCAGGCCTGGTGGTAGCGGACGCCCACGGAGGCCATGGCGAGGAACCAGGACACGGCGATCACGAACAGCGACGAGTAGTGGAGGTGCAACGCGAGCCGGCCGACCGTGCCGTCGGTCGCCCACGGCGCCGATGACGGGCTGTCGCCCCCGGTGGACGGGAACCAGATCCCGCTGACCACCGCCACCCCCATGGCCGTGAGGGCGGCCCGCTGGAGCCAGCGCCAGCCGGGGGACGGCGGCCGGCCGGTGGGGAACAGCAGCACCGTCAGCACCGCCAGGCAGGTGACAAGCGGCCAGCCGTCCCGGTTCACCAGCTCGAGCGGCCACGAGCGCTGGTCCGGCAGCGACTCGAGCAGCGTGCCGGCGACCGCAGCCGACCAGAAGACCAGCGCCAGGGCCGCGCACAGCCAGCCGACCGGGTTGGCCGGCCGCCGCGAGGCCAGCACCGCCCCCACGACGGCGAACCCGAGCATGCTCAGCCCGAACCCGCCGGAGTACAGCAGGTCGGCGACCGACCGGCCGCCCGCCGACAGCTCGAACGCCAGCGTGGTCCCGGTGCACGCCAGGGTCAGCGCGAGCGCGGCCCACGGCAGGACCCGCAGCACCACCCGTCCGACCCCGCCCACAGCCGGCGCCCGAGCGGTGCCGCTCAGTTCGCGCGAGGTGCGCGGAACCCGCGCAGGGCGGTCTTCACCCCGCTGAAGTGGCGGACGTTGCGCGCCTGCGACCACTGCCGCCGCCGGTCCAGGCACACGACGCTCGTCTCGACCGGCGGCGGTCCCTCCGCGCCGAACGCCGTCGCGAGGTTGCGCAGGGTGGCCTGCCAGAACCGGTCCTCCAGCCGCGCCCCGCCCAGTACGTAGGGCAGCTCGACCAGGGGGTCGGCGGTGCGCAGCAGCATGCTGATGTCCGCGACGGTCGTCCCCCGGTCCTCCTCGGCGCTGAAGGTGATCCAGGCGGCGAGGGCGTGGCCCTCCGGCGTCATGTAGGCGAAGGACGTCTCGTCGGCGTAGATCACGAAGACGCCCGTGGAGAGCACGCACACCTGGCCGACGCCGACGTCGAGGGCGGCCACCTCGCCCGGCTCGATGCCGGCCAAGGACGGGTGGAAGCGCCCGCCGCGCGGCCAGAACTCCCCGAAACGGACCTTCCACTCGGCGACCACGGCCTCCGGCGTCATCCCGACGCCGGTCAGCGGGATGCGGTGGCTGCGCCGCCACAGCTGCCCGAAGCCCTGCTGCGGCCCCATCAGCCGCTTGCCGTCCAGGCCGCGCGCCCGAGCGGCCTCGCTCGCCGCGACCAGCTGCGACACCGGCGCGGCCCAGTACGCGGCGTCCCGGGGCAGGGCCCCCTCGACCGGGCCGGACTCGCCGGCGGGGGTGGTGTCGCCGGCCGGGGTCGTGTCGGTGCTCACCGCGTCCCCACCGTCCCCCGCGCCGCGGCCAGGGCGGACTCCTCGTCGGCCTGCAGGCTGATCGCCTCGTCGATGCGGGTCAGCGAGAAGATCTGCCGGTAGTGGTCGGACAGCCCGAACGCGGTCACCCGCTGGTGGGCGCGCTTGGCCCGCACCAGCAGGGTCACGAGCATCCCGATCCCGCCGCTGTTCATGTACTCCAGCCGGCTGAAGTCGAGCGCGATCCCGCGCGGCCGGTGACCGCAGGCCTCCTGGTAGGCGTCGGTCAGCGGGCCGTCACTGGCCGCGGTGACGTCGCCGACCAGCGAGATGACGACGACGTGGTCGTCGACGCGGCGGACGGCGGTCTCGAGTCGAGTGGTCTGCATCTGCTCCCCCAGGGAACCGCTCAGGCGCCGGTGGGCACGTGTCCCAGTGCGCTGGGCTCGTCGTCGTACACGGAGATGAACTCGGACAGCCGGGTGATCGCGAAGACCTCCCGGTAGTGCTCGGTCAACCCGAAGGCGGCGACCTCGCGGCCGTCCCGCCGCGCCCGCGCGAGCACGTCGACGAGCAGCGCGATGCCGGTCGAGTTGACGTAACCGACCCCGGTCATGCCGAGGACGACGGTGTGCGGGCCGGCTGCCGCGGCCTCCGCGTAGGCGGCCTGCAGCGCCTCGCGGGCGTCGCCGCGCAGGTCCCCGGAGAGGTCGACGACCACCGAGCCGGGGCGGGGCTCGCGGACCGGGAAGCGGCGGGCGCTCACGCCGGGCCGTCCCGGTGCAGGACGAGCTCCACGGTGTGCCCGCCCTCGTGGTCGGCCGCGCGTACCTCGTCGACGAGGTTGCGCATGAGGAACAGGCCCCAGCCGCGCGGCGACTGCTCGCCGGCGAGCTTGGCGACGATGTCGGGCTCCTCGGCCGTCCCGGGGTCGGGGCCCTTCACCGCGTGGTCGGTGACGGTCACCCGGACGTCCCGGTCGGTGGCGGCGACGGTGATCCGCACCGGCAGCTCGGGGCGGTTGTCGTTGCCGTGCTCGATGGCGTTCATCGTGGCCTCGGCCACGGCGGTGGCCAGGGCGTCGCGCCGGGCCGGGCGCAGGCCGAGGGGCTCGACCGCGTCCGCCAGCGCGGTCAGCACCGCGCGCTCCCCTCCGGGCTCGCTGGCCACGTCGAGCTCGGCCAGCACCTCGGCGTCACATCCGGTGGGCATGCGGTCGCCTCCCGCCGTCGGCCGTGTCGCCCGGGACAGCGTCACGAGCGTGATGTCGTCCTCCTGCTCCCAGCCCGGGCCGGTGAAGGAGGCCAGGTCGGCGAGCACCCGGTCGATGAGGGCGTCCCCGGACACCGGCTCGCCGACGAGCTCCTTGAGCCGGGGGAACCCGAACATCTCCCGGTCCGGGTCGTGCGCCTCGACGACGCCGTCGCTGTGGAACAGCACCTCGTGCCCCGGCGCGAGGACCGTCTCCTTCTCCTCGTAGTCCATCTCCGGGAGCAGGCCGAGCGGCATCCCCGTGGCGCGCAGCTCGACGACGCCCTCCGCGGTGCGCACGTACGGCAGGTCGTGCCCGGCGTTGGCGTAGCGCAGCCGGCCGGTCGCGGGGTCGAGGACGGCGTAGAGGCAGGTGACGAACATGTGCGCGGGCATCTCGCCGACCAGGAGCGTGTTGGCCCGCCGCAGCACCTCCCCGGGGGACACCAGCCGCGCCGCCTCGGTGCGCAGGATGCTGTGCGTCGTCGCCATGACCAGCGCGGCGGGCACGCCCTTGTCGGTGACGTCGCCGATCACGATGCCGACCTGCCCGCCGGGCAGCTCGAGGAAGTCGTAGAAGTCGCCGCCCACCTCGCGCGCCGGCCGGTAGTGGGCCGACACCCGCCAGCCGGGCAGCTCGGGCAACGAGCGCGGCAGGAACTGCTGCTGGATGAGGCCGGCGACCTGCAGCTCCTGCTCGATGCGCTGCCGGTCGAGCGCCTCGGCCTCCTGCTCGCGCACCAGCTGGGCCACCCGCACGGCGGGCGCCGCGTGCGCGGCTAGGTCCTGCAGCAGGTGCCGGTCGTCGGTCGAGTACTCGTTCTCCGAGCGCCGGGGCCCGAGGCTGAGCAGGCCGACCAGCTCCCCGGAGGTGACCAGGGGGACGACGAGGGTGATCCCGGCCTCGCGCAGCGCCCGGACACCCGGCGAGTCCACGGGGACCCGGTCGAGCGGCGTCGGCTCGGCGACCGCGGCGAGGTGGGCGAGCAGCGGGTCGTCGGGATCGAGGTCGACGTGCGGGTCCTCCACCGGGGCCGGCCGGGCGGCGGGGACGGCCGGGGCGGCCCGGTCGCGGCGGAACAGCCGGGCTCCGCGTCGCGCGGCACGCAGCACGGCCACCTCCCCACGGTCGGCTGGCCGCATGGTGCTCCCCCGCGGCGTGGCGGGGAAGGGACTCGCGCGTCCCGGATCCGGCTCGCGCCGGTGGGTGCGCAGACGCCGAGGGCCCCGGACGACCGTGTCGTCCGGGGCCCCTCAGAGGTGACGTCCCGGGGGGAACGGGTTCCGTCGTCAGGCGGTGCGGAGCACGGCCTCGATCTCGAGCTCGATCTCGATCTTGTCGCCGACGACGACGCCGCCGCCGTCCATCGGCATGTCGATGTCGACGCCGAAGGCCTTGCGGGAGATGGAGGTCTTGGCGCTGAAGCCGGCGCGGGTGCCGCCGTAGGCGTCGGGGCCGAAGCCGTTGACCTCGAGCCGGAGGGTGACCGGCTTGGTGATGCCCTTGATGGTCAGGTCACCCTCGACCGCCCAGTCCTCGCCGTCGGCGACGACCCGGGTGGAGCGGAAGGTCATGACGGTGTGGTTGCCGACGTCGAAGAAGTCCGCCGAGCGGATGTGCGCGTCGCGCTGCTCCTGGCGGGTGTCGATCGAGTCCATGTCGATGGTCGCGGTCACCGACGACCGGGCCGGGTCCTCGGCGGTGACGATCTCGCCGGAGAACTGGGTGAAGTAGCCGCGGACCTTGCTCACCATCATGTGGCGGACGGAGAAGCCGACGGTGGAGTGCGCGGCGTCGATGTCCCAGGTGCCGGCGACGTAGCCGGGGATCTGGACGGCGGTGGTGCTGGTCATGTCAGGACCTCTCGGGTGGTTGAGCGTTTGACTACGGTGCCGTGAGCGTAGTTGAGCGTTTGATTATTCCGCCAGTACCCTGGAGGCATGACCACCGACGTGTCGCCCCGGACACACCAGCCGGACCCCCGGGAGACGCGCTGGCTCGACGCCGAGGAGCAGAAGGCCTGGCGCGCCTGGCTCTACAGCACCCAGCTGCTGCAGGACCGGCTCGAGCGCGAGCTGACCCGCGCCACCGGCATCCCGCACGCCTACTACGAGATCCTCGTCCAGCTGTCGGAGACGCCCGAGCGCCGGATGCGCATGAGCGAGCTCGCCGACCGCTGCCTGTCCTCGCGCAGCCGCCTGTCGCACGCCGTCTCCCGCCTCGAGGAGCGCGGCTGGATCCGCCGCCAGGAGTGCCCCGAGGACGGCCGCGGCCTGCTCGCCGTGCTCACCGACGAGGGTTTCGCCGCGCTCGAGGCGGCCGCGCCGATCCACGTGGAGAGCGTGCGCACCCACCTGTTCGACCAGCTCTCCCCCGAGCAGGTCGCGGCGATGCGGGACATCGGCGAGACCCTGCTGCGCCACCTCGACCCGTCCTGACGCTCCTCCCGGAGGACGACCGGCGGGTCCTCCCCCGGGTGGACGACGCGCGCGCCCGCGCTGCCTAGGGTCGGCGCCGATGAACCAGCGCCCACCCCTCGAGCAGCTCGCGACGGCGCTGCGTTCCCGGCCGATCGCCGTCGATGTCGCGATCACCGGCGCACTGGTCGGGCTGGTCCTGGTCTCCTTCGGCGGCGGCGCCGGTCCCGGCGAGGGCCCGGCCCTCCTCGTCAGCCTGCTCCTGCTGGTCCCCCTCGCCTGGCGCCGCGGCTGTCCGGTCGCCGCGGCGGCCGCGGTGACCGCGGCCGCACTGCTCGAGCTGGCGGTGGTCGACGTGTTCCTGCCGGCCAACGTGGCGGCGCTGGTGATGGTGCACGCACTGGCCGCCTACGCGCCGCGCTGGGCCGGCCGGGCCGGGCTGGTGCTCGGCCTCGCCGGCGCCGTCCTGGCCGCGGCCCGCTACTACGCGGCCGACCTCGGCGAGACCTTCCTCGTGCCGGCCGCCTCCATCGCCGTGGCGGTGGTCGCCGCGTGGGCGCTGGGGGACCTGCGCCGGGCCCGGCTCGCGGAGCTGTCCGGCCTGGCCGAGCGCGCCCGGCTGCTGGAGATCGAGCGCGACCAGGAGATGCGGCTGGCCGCCACCGCCGAGCGGGCCCGCATCGCCCGCGAGATGCACGACGTCGTCGCGCACTCCCTGTCGGTGGTCATCGCCCAGGCCGACGGCGGCCGCTACGCCGGGCGGGCCGACCCCGGCGCCGCCACCGGCGCCCTCGAGGCGATCGCCGCCACCGGCCGGCAGGCGCTCACCGACATGCGCGCGCTGCTCGGCGTGCTCCGCGACGGCCCGGCCGAGCAGTACGCCCCGCAGCCCGACGTCGCGGCCGTCCCCGCGCTCGTCGACGACGTCCGGGCCAGCGGGCTCGACGTCGACCTGCTGGTGGAGGGCGAGCCGCGCCCGATGCCCGCCGGTCCGCAGCTGGCCGCCTACCGGATCGTGCAGGAGTCGCTGACCAACGTGCTCAAGCACGCCGGGCCGGACGTGCGGGCCTGGGTGCGGCTGCACTGGCGCCCGGACTCCCTCGAGCTCTCGGTGCTCGACGACGGCCGGGGCGCCGCGGCGGCGGTGGCCGCGGGCGACGGCGCCGGGCAGGGCCTGCGGGGCATGCACGAGCGGGCGCAGCTGCACCGCGGGCGGGTGGAGGCCGGCCCGCACGCCGGGGGCGGCTGGCGGGTGCACGCCGTGCTGCCGCTGGGCGGTGCCCCGTGACCCCGGGTGGTCCCGCGGGGCAACCCGTGCGTGTGGTGCTGGTCGACGACCAGCAGATGGTCCGCGCGGGCTTCCGCATGGTCATCGACTCGCAGCCCGACCTCACCGTCGTCGGGGAGGCCGGGGACGGCGAGGCGGCGGTGCGGCTGCTCGAGCGGACGGCGGCCGACGTCGTCCTGATGGACGTCCGCATGCCCGGCACCGACGGCATCGAGGCGACCCGCCGGGTCACCGCGCTGCCCGACCCGCCGCGGGTGGTCGTGCTGACCACCTTCGACCTCGACGAGTACGTGGTCGCGGCGATCGGCGCCGGGGCCAGCGGCTTCCTGCTCAAGGACGCCCCGCCCGAGGAGATGCTCGCCGCGGTGCGCACCGTGCACGCCGGCGACTCGGTGATCGCGGCCAGCTCCACCCGCCGGCTGCTGCAGCACGTGGCGCCGATGCTGCGCGGGACGGCCCCCGTGGTCGCCGGCGGCGGCGCGGAGCTCGCCGACCTGACCCCACGCGAGCGCGAGGTGCTCGTGCAGATGGCGCTCGGCGCCACCAACACCGAGATCGGCCAGCGGCTGTTCGTCAGCGAGGCGACGGTGAAGACCCACGTCGGGCGGGTGCTGGCCAAGACCGGCTCGCGCGACCGCGTGCAGGCCGTCGTCCTGGCCTACCGCACCGGGCTGGTCTCCCCCGCCGACCTCCTCCGCGACGCCTGACGCGTTCCCGGGGCCTTTATCGCGATAAAGGCACCTACGACCGGGTGCCTCCATCGCGATGAAGGCACCTACGACCACGGGAGGACGGCGAGATCACCTCCGGGTCCGACGCGGGAGGACGGGCCGGACGGCGAGGGTCCCTGCGTCCCAGTGATCGACCCGCGGAGGTCCCCCGTGTCCGTCCCCGTCATGACCGTCCCCGGCGAACCGCCGGCGTCGGTGTCGTCCCCCGCCGTCCGCGCCACCGGCCTGACGAAGGTGTACGGCTCCGGCGACACCGCCGTCCGCGCCCTCGACGGCGTCGACGTCGCCTTCGGCCGCGGGGAGTTCACCGCAATCATGGGCCCGTCGGGCTCGGGCAAGTCGACGCTCATGCACTGCCTGGCCGGCCTCGACACGGCCACCTCCGGGCAGGTCTTCCTGGGCGGCACCGAGCTGACCCGGCTGCGCGACGACGAGCTCACCCGGCTGCGCCGCGACCGGGTCGGCTTCGTGTTCCAGGCGTTCAACCTGCTGCCGGTGCTCGACGCCCGCGAGAACGTCGTGCTGCCGATGCGGCTGGCCGGCCGCCGTCCCGACCCGGCCTGGTTCGACGCCGTGGTCGCCCGGCTCGGGCTGCGCGAGCGGCTGCGGCACCGCCCTGCGGAGCTCTCCGGCGGCCAGCAGCAGCGGGTCGCCATCGCCCGGGCGTTGCTGCCCCGACCCGGCGTCGTCTTCGCCGACGAGCCCACCGGCAACCTCGACTCCCGCGCCGGCGCCGAGGTGCTGGACCTGCTGCGCAGCAGCGTCCGCGAGACCGGCCAGACCGTCGTCATGGTCACCCACGACCCGACCGCCGCCTCCTACGCCGACCGCGTCGTGCTGCTGGCCGACGGCCGCCCGGCCGGGGAGGTCGAGCGGCCCACCGCCGCGTCCGTGCTCGACGCGCTCCGCGGGCTCGGGGGCTGACCGGTGCTGTCCACCACCCTTGCGGGCCTGCGCGCGCACCTGCCGCGCCTGGTCGCCTCCTGCCTGGCCGTCGTGCTCGCGACCGGCTTCGTGGTCGCCACGCTCGTGCTCAACGAGACCACCCGCAGCACCGTGCTCACCGCCGCCGGCGCCCGCTACGTCGGCGCCGACGCCGTGGTCACCTCCGAGCACGGCAGCTCCCTGCTCGACGAGGTCCCCGCCCTCACCGCCCTGGACGGCGTGCGGGCCGTGGCCCCCGAGTGGGAGACCTCCGTGCAGGCGGTCGCGCCCGGCCGCACCGGCGCACAGTTCCTGCTGGTCGGCGCGGTCGCCGAGGACCCCGCGCTGCGGTGGCAGCCGCTGGCCGACGGCGCGCTGCCCGACGGGCCCGGCGAGGTCGCGGTCAGCGAGCGGGTCGGCGCGGACGTCGGCGACGTGCTGCAGGTGACCGGCACCGCCCCCGACGGCAGCGAGACCACCGCCGCCGTCACCGTCACCGGCGTCGTCGACCTCGGCGGCGACCCGGAGGCCGGCCTGTACGGCCGGGCCTGGGCCACCCCCGCGCAGGCACAGGCGTGGGGCGCGGTCGACCCGGTCGAGCTGCGGATCGCCGGCACGCCCGGCACCGATCCGCGGGCGCTGGCCGACGCGGTCCGCGGCGCCCTCGCCGGGGCGGAGCTCACGGTGCGCACCGGCACCGCGCAGGCCGAGCACCGCGCGGGGTCGATGCTCGGCAACGCGACGGCCCTCGCGGCGATCCTGCTGGTCTTCGGCACCGTCGCGGTGCTCGTTGCCGGGCTGGTCATCGCCAACACCTTCGCCGTCCTGCTCGCCCAGCGGACCCGCGAGCTGGCGCTGCTGCGCTGCGTGGGCGCCACGGCCCGGCAGGTGCGCCGCGGCGTGCTGGCCGAGGCCGCGGTGACCGGGCTGGCCGCCTCGGTGGTCGGGGTGGGCGCCGGGATCGGACTGGCCGCGGCGGTGTCGGCGCTGGCCGGGGACGTCGAGTCGCCGGTGCCGCTGTCGGGCCTGTCGGTGCCGCCGGTCGCGGTCCTCGCGGGGGTGGCCGTCGGCACGCTGACCACCCTGGTGGCCGCCCTCGCCCCGGCCCGCGCGGCGACCCGGGTGGCGCCGCTGGCCGCGCTGCGGCCGCTGGACCCGGCGCCGCTGCGGTCGCGGCCGGGCGTGCTGCGCCTGGTCCTCGGGCTGGCGCTGCTGGTCCCCGGGGCGGCGGCGCTCGCCCTCGGCGTCGCGGTGTCGAGCGTGTTCGTGGCCCTGCCGGGCGGGGCGGCCAGCTTCCTCGGCGTCGTCCTGCTCGCCCAGCGCGCGGTGCCGCCGGTGGTCCGCGCGGCCGGCGGACTGGTCACCCGGGTCGGCGGGATCCCGGCCCGGCTGGCGGTCGGCAACGCCACCCGCAACCCCCGGCGGACGGCGGCGACGGCGACCGCACTGCTCATCGGCGTCACGCTGACCACCGCGATGGTGGTGGGCACCGCCTCGACCCGGGCCACGGCGACCGCGGGGCTGGCCGCGCAGTACCCCGCCGACGTCGTCGTCGAGGGGCTCTCCGGCGAGCTGCCGGCGTCGCTGCCCGGGCGGCTGGCGGACCTCGACGGCGTCGCGACCGGGACGCCGCTGACGGTTGCCTCGCCGGCCGGTCCCGACGGCCAGCCGTGGCAGGCCTACGGGGTCGACCTCGCGAGCGCCGTCCCGACGCTGCGGTCGACCGACGGCACCCCGCTGCCCGCGCCCGGGGAGGTGCTGGTCCCCGGGTGGCTGGCCCGCTCCTGGTCGGTGGCCGACGGCGAGCGGGTGGACCTGGCCCTCGACGGCCGGTCGCTGTCGCTGCGGGCCGGGGTCGTCGACGACGACGCGCCGCTGCTGCTCACCGCCGCCGACCTCGCCGCGCTCGCCCCGGACGCCGCGGTGGGGCAGGTCTGGCTGCGGCTGGACGACGCCGACGCCGGCGCCCAGGCCGCCGTGGTCGACGCGGTCACCGACACGGTGGGGGCCGCGGTGCCCGACGCCCAGGTCACCGGCGTGGTGAGCCTGCGCCAGCAGATGGACGAGGTGCTCGACGTGCTGCTGCTGGTGGTCACCGGCCTGCTCGGGGTCGCGGTGGTCATCGCCCTGATCGGCGTGGGCAACACGCTGGCGCTGTCGGTGGTGGAGCGCCGGCAGGAGAACGGGCTGCTGCGCGCGATGGGGCTCACCCGCGGGCAGCTGCGCGGGCTCCTCGCGTGGGAGGCGGTGCTGGTGTCGGGCGTGGCCGCGGTGCTCGGCGTCGTCCTCGGCGGCGTCTACGGGGTGACCGGGACGGCGTCGGTGCTCGGCCTGGCCGGCGAGGTCGTGGTCGACGTCCCGTGGCTGCAGGTGGCGGCGATCGTCGTGGTGGCCACCGTCGCGGGGCTGCTCGCCTCGGTGCTGCCGGCCCGCCGCGCGGCTCGCACGGCACCGGTCGCCGCCATCGCGGCGGTGTGAGTCGTGGGGGGGGGGGGGGGGGGGGGGGGGGGGGGGGGGGGGGGGGGGGGGGGGGGGGGGGGGGGGGCGGGGGGGGGGGGGGGGGTGGTG
>NZ_JBJGZA010000023.1:0-68298 GCF_054050255.1 Geodermatophilus sp. SYSU D00700
AGGGCGTCCTCCCTCGTGGCCCGCCGTGAGGGAGGACGCCCGACGATCAGGTCACCTGATCCCGGCGGGACGCCTCAGTTGGGTGCCAGCACCCCCGCGCCGACCAGTGCCAGCAGCGCCAGGCCGAGCACCACCCGGTAGACGACGAACGGGGTGAACGTGCCGCGGTCGAGGTAGCGCAGCAGCCAGGCGATCACCGACAGGCCCACGCCGAACGCGATCACCGTGGCCAGGAGGGTCGGCCCCCAGGCGACGCTCTCGCCGGCCACCCCGCCGGTGAGCGCCTCGTAGGCCTGGAAGAACCCCGACCCGAGCACCGCGGGGATGGCCAGCAGGAACGAGTAGCGGGCCGCGGCGGCGCGGGTGTAGCCGAGGAACAGGCCCATCGTGATGGTGCCGCCGGAGCGGGACACGCCCGGCACCAGCGCCATCGACTGCGCCAGCCCGAACAGCAGCCCGTCGCGGACGGTGAGCTGGCGCAGCTCACGTGTCTTGCGGCCCACGCGGTCGGCCCAGTAGAGGACCAGCGAGAAGGCGACGAGCGCGATCGCCACGATCCGCAGGTCGCGGAAGGTGGTCTCGATGTCGTCCTGGAACAGCAGCCCGAGGACCACGATCGGGATGCTGCCGACGATGATCAGCCAGCCCATCCGGGCGTCGGGGTCCGCACGCATCGAGCGGTCGGTCAGCGCCCGCAGCCAGGCGACGACGATGCGCGCGATGTCCCTGCGGAAGTAGAGCAGGACGGCGGCCTCGGTGCCGATCTGCGTGATCGCGGTGAACGCCGCGCCCGGGTCACCCCAGCCCGACGCCTCGCCGACCACCCGCAGGTGCGCGCTGGAGGAGATCGGCAGGAACTCCGTGAGCCCCTGCACCAGCCCCAGGACGACCGCCTCGAACCAACCCATCCCGCTCAGCCCCGCGCTCGGGTGGGACGGCGGACAGGACGGTTCGGGACTCGCGACGGCACGGGGGGACAGCCTAGGCCGACCCCCGCGGCCGACCCGGGCACGACCCGGCGCGGCGCCGTCCACACCCGCCGCGTCCCCCGGCTCCTGTCGGCCGGCGGCGGTAGGTTGGCCCGTCGTGGAACAACGGGCGCTGGGACGCAGCGGCCTGGTCGTCTCCCGGCTGGCGCTGGGCACCATGACCTGGGGCCGCGACACCGACGAGGACGAGGCGGCGATGCAGCTGACCGCCTTCGTCGACGCCGGCGGCACCCTCGTCGACACCGCCGACGTCTACTGCGACGGCGACAGCGAGCGCACCCTGGGCCGGCTGCTGACCGACGTCGTCCCCCGCTCCGAGGTGCTGCTGGCCACCAAGGCCGTGGGCCGCACCGGGCCCGGGCCGTTGGGCCGCGGCGCCTCCCGCGGGCACCTGCTGGCGGCGCTGGACGCCTCGCTGCGGCGGCTGGGCGTCGAGCACGTCGACCTGTGGCAGCTGCACGCCTGGGACGACCTCACCCCGCTCGAGGAGACCCTCGCCGCCTGCGACGCCGCGGTCGCCTCGGGCCGGGTCCGCTACGTCGGCGTGAGCAACTACACCGGCTGGCAGACCGCGCAGGCGGCCACCTGGCAGCGCGCCTGGCCCGGGCGGGCGCCGCTGGTGAGCACCCAGGTCGAGTACTCGCTGCTGCAGCGCGGCGTCGAGCGGGAGGTCGTGCCCGCCGCCGAGGCGCTCGGGCTGGGCGTGCTGGCCTGGTCGCCGCTGGGCCGGGGGCTGCTCACCGGCAAGTACCGGGCGGCGACGCCGGAGGGCTCGCGCGGCGCCTCGCCGCAGTGGGCCGGGTTCCTCGACGACCTGCGCTCGGCCACCGCCGACCGCATCGTGGAGGCCGTGGTCACCGCCGCCGACGGGCTGGGCACCACCCCGCTGGCGGTGGCGCTGGCCTGGGTGCGCGACCGCCCCGGCGTCGTCGCGCCGGTGGTCGGCGCCCGCACCGCCGCGCAGTTGCAGGAGTCCCTCGACGCGGAGTCGGTGCGGCTGCCCGCGGCGATCCGCACGGCGCTCGAGGACGTCTCGGCGCCGCACTTCTCCTACCCCGACCAGCGGGCGGCCCGGTGACCACTCCCTCGACCGGCACCGCCCCCTCCCCCACCGCGCCCGACCCGGTCTTCGCCGCGTTCTGCGCCGCCGGGCTGTGGCCGAGCCTGGGCAAGCGGGCCGCCGCCGAGCTGCCCGGCGCGGGCATCACCTCGCCCGACGACGTCACCGTCGCCCGGCTGCTCAAGCTCCCCCGGGTGGGCAAGCAGCGCGCCGAGCGGCTGTTCTCCTCGTTCCTGGCGGCCGCGCCCACCTACGGCGTGGTCGAGCTGCTGGTGCGGGCCGGGCTGGAGGCGCGGCTGGCGTCCTCGGCGGCCGACGTCCTCGGTGACGACGCCGCCCGCCGGCTGCGCGACGACCCGTGGTCGCTGCTCGGCCTGCCCGGCGTCACGCTCACCGACGCCGACCGGCTGGCCATCTCGGTGCTGCGCGGGGCCGACCGGCAGGACTCCCGCCGCGGCCGCGCGATCGTCGTCATGACGCTGCGCACGGCCACCCGCGACGGGCACACCGTGCTGCCGGCCGACCTGGTGGTGGCGGCGCTGCGCGCCGAGGGCATCGCCGATCCCGCGGCGGCGGTCGTGGCGGCGGTCGAGTCCGGCGACGTGCTCGACCACGAGCCGCCCGAGCCGGAGTGGGACGAGGACGCCGACACCGAGCCGCCCGAGCCCGACCCGGCGCTGCGGACGCTGTCGCTGGCCCGCTACGGGATGGCCGAGGAGGCCGTGGCCGAGAACGTCGCCCGGCTGGCCGCCACCGCCGAGCGGATCGCCGACCCCGCCGCGGTCCGGTCGGTGGCCAAGGGCCTCGACGAGGCGCAGAAGCAGGCGGTCGCGCAGGTGCTCAGCGCCGGCGTCTCGCTGCTCACCGGCGGGCCCGGCACCGGCAAGAGCCGCACGGTGGCCGCCGTCGTCCGGCTGCTGCGGGCCAAGGGCACCGAGGTGGCGCTGGCCGCGCCCACCGGCCGGGCCGCCAAGCGGCTGGAGGAGCTCACCGACCACCCGGCGGTGACCGTGCACCGGCTGCTGGGCGCCCAGGGGTTCGGCGGCGGGTTCGCCCGCAACGAGGAGTGGCCGCTCGACGCCGACGTCGTCGTCGTGGACGAGGCCTCGATGCTCGACGTCGAGCTGACCGCGGCGCTGCTGGAGGCCTGCCCCGACGGCACCCACCTGCTGCTGGTGGGCGACCCCGCCCAGCTGCCCTCGATCGGCCCCGGTCACGTGCTCGGCGACCTCATCGACTCCGGGGTGGTCCCGGTGACCGAGCTGACCACGCTCTACCGGCAGGCCGAGGGCGGCGCGATCGCCCGGCTGGCCTCGGCGGTGCGCACCGGCGAGCTGCCGCCGGTCGACTCCCCCGACCGGGAGGTCGTCGTCGTGCCCGCCACCGGCAGCGGCGAGGCCGCCCGGCGGGTGGTGCAGCTGGTCACCGACTCGATCCCGCGGGCGCTGCGGATCGACCCGCGCAACGTGCAGGTGGTGACGCCGGTGCACCGCGGCCCGGCCGGCACGATCGAGCTCAACAAGGCGCTCAAGGACCGGCTGAACCCCGGCGAGGGCACGGTGTTCGGCTTCGACGTCGGCGACCGGGTGGTGGCCACCGCCAACCACCTCGACCTCGAGCCGATCGGGTTCGCCAACGGCGAGGTCGGCGTGGTGACCGCCACCGGCGAGGGCTCGCTGACCGTCGACTTCTCCTCCGGCCCGGTGACCGTGCCCGGCGACGCGCTGCCCGACCTCAAGCACGGCTGGGCGATCACCGTGCACCGGGCGCAGGGGTCGGAGTGGCCCGGCGTCGTCGTGGTGCTGCCGCCGGAGGCCGGCGGGATGCTGTCGCGGCCGCTGGTCTACACCGCGCTCACCCGGGCGCAGCAGCACCTGTCGATCGTGCACGCCTCGGGTGCGGCGCTGGCGCGGGCGGTGCGGGAGGTCGACGTCCGCCCGCGGCGCACCCGTCTGGCCGGGCTCCTCCGCGAGAACCTGTCCCCGGCGTAGGCGGCGTCCTCCGATCCGGCGCGCCGTAGGGTCGAACCGTGATCCGGGTCTGCTTCGCCGGCGTGACCGGCTGGACCGCGCCGCCCATCCTGGCCGCCATCGACGCCGCCGACGACCTGGTCCTCACCGCGGGCGTGTCCCGGTCGGCCGCCGGCCAGCAGCTGACGGCGGTCACGGCGTCGCGCAGCGAGGGCCGGGTCTCCGCCTCGGTCGCCGACGCGCTCGCGTCCGCGGAGGTCGACGTGCTGGTCGACTACACCAGCGCCACCGCGGTCGAGGAGAACGTGTGGACCGCCGTGCGGGCCGGTGTGCACACCGTCGTCGGCTCCAGCGGGCTGACCGACGACGACTACGCCCGGCTCGACCGGCTAGCCCGGGACCGGGGCGTCGGGGTGGTCGCCGCCGGCAACTTCTCCGTCCAGGCCGCCGTGCTGCAGCGCGCCGCCACGCTGGCCGCCGCGCACGTCGACCGCTGGGAGATCGTCGACTACGCGAGCGCCGGCAAGCCCGACGTGCCCAGCGGCACCGCCCGCCAGCTCGCCGAGGCCCTCGGCGCGGTGCGCACGCCGGCCCCGGCGGTCCCGCTGGCGGAGCTGCACGGCCCGGTCGAGGCGCGCGGCGCGGAGGTGGCCGGCAGCCGGGTGCACTCGGTCCGGCTGCCGAGCTTCGTGGTCAGCACCGAGGTCGTGTTCGGCGGCACCGGCGAGCGGCTGGTCCTCCGGCACGACGCCGGCGAGACCCCGGACCCCTACGTCGCCGGCACCCTGCTGGCCATCCGGCGGGTGGCCGAGACGCCCGGCGTGCGCCGCGGCCTGGACACCCTGCTGTTCGACTGAGTCGTCGTCGGGATCAGTCGCGTCGGGCGAGCCCGGCGCGCAGGGCGCAGAGCAGCCGGGACGTCGCCGCGTCGACCTGGCCCGCGCAGGTGAGCGGGCGCGGGAAGGGCACCCGGACGTCGCGGTGCCCGCCGGCGCCCTCGACGCGCAGCCGGTAGCCGAACCGGTCGAGGCCCAGCGGCCGCAGCGTCTCCCCCGCCGTCACCGGCACCCGGCTGCGCGCGACCGCGCTGCCCAGCAGGGCCAGCACCTCGGGGTGGTCGCGGTCGAGGTGGCGCAGCAGCCGTTGCTCGACGCCGGCCAGCGGGTCGGGGCGCGCGGCGGCGTAGTCGGCCGGCGAGACCTCCGCGCAGCCGGGGCCCTCGCGCAGCACGACCTCGGCGAGGTCGAGCCGCAGCAGGGTCGCCGCCCCGCCGACGTCGAGCAGCGCCTCCTCGGGGCGGACCTCGGCGAAGGCGACGGCGGCCGCGCGCCGGTCGGCCTCGGGCACCGGGGTCAGCCAGCCCGACAGCCACAGCGTGGCGCGCACCGGGTCGCGCAGCGCCACCGGCGCCCGGTCGCTGACCATGAGCAGCGCGCTCACGTCCCGGTCGGGCGCGCGGTCGAGGGCCGCGGCCACCTCCCCGTCGCCGGGCACCAGCACCAGCACCTGGCCCGCGGCGGTGGTGGCGTGTGCCAGCGGGCGGCTCGGGTCGCGGCCGGGGAGGCAGAGCGCGGCCGCGGCACGGGTGGCCACGGTGCGCGCGCGCTCGGGAGCGGCGGCGACGGACGGCGCCTGCGGACCGTTGCAGGTGGTCATGGCTCCCCCTCGGCATCGAGTTAGGGAAGCCTAACCACATCGGCGGACCCGTGGGTAGCCGCGCGCCCCCCGATCGGGCGGCGAGCCTGCGCCGGACGTCGTCAGAGGGCGCGGTCGTCCTCGTCGTAGGGCACGTCGGCCTCCTGCTCGAGGACGTCGGCCTCGTTGGCGTCCACGTCACCGACCGACCGCGGCGCGCCCGCCGTCCCCGGCGCGGCGGCCAGCTGCTGCTCGAGCGCGTCGGCCTCGGGGACGCCGTCGCCGATCGGGTCGGCGTCCCCGGCGAGCTCGGGAGCGGCCGGCTCGAGCAGCGCCTCCTGCTCCGCGCGGTCGGCGTCGCTCGCGGTACCGGGATCGGTCACGGGTCCTCCTCGTGCTGCGGACGGTGCTCGGGTGAGGCGCTGCCCATCCTGCCGCCGGGGGCTCCCGGGGGCAGGCCGGGAGGCGGCGCACACATGACCGGCAGGTGTCGTGCGTGGCAACATCGGTCGGGTGAGCGCGGCCGACGACTGGGAGTACGCGCCGCTGCGGATCCCGCCGGGCACGTCCCGTTCCGCAGCGGCGACCATGCTGAGCCTGCAGGTGGACGTCGGCGGCTGGGAGCTCGCCCGTCTGCAACTGCACGCCGACGGCACCCGCAAGGCGATCCTGCGACGCCGGGCGCGGCTGTCCTACCTGCCGATGCCGGTCACCTAGCCGGACTCAGGGGACGAGCACGACCTTCCCGACCGTGCCGCGGTCGGCGAGGGCCGCGAGCGCCTGGGGCGCCTGGTCGAGCGGCAGCACCTGGCCGATGAGCGGGTCGATCGCGCCGGCCTCGACCAGCCGGACCAGCTCGTCGTGGGTCTGGCCGATCACCGCGGGGGCCTTCTTCGCGTACAGACCCCAGTGCAGGCCGACGACGCTGTAGTTCTTGACCAGCGCGTGGTTGGCCGGCGCCTCGGGGATGCGGCCGCTGGTGAAGCCGACGACGACCAGCCGGCCCTCGAAGGCGATGCACCTGCGGCTCTTGTCGAACACGTCGCCGCCGACCGGGTCGTAGACGACGTCGGCGCCCTCGCCGCCGGTGACCTCCTTGACGACCGGGACGAAGTCCTCGGCGGTGTAGTCGATCACGTGGTCGGCGCCGAGCTCGCGGCACACCTCGACCTTGTGCGGGCCGCCCGCGGTGGCGATCACCTTCGCGCCCGCGGCCTTGCCCAGCTGGATCGCCGCCGACCCGACGCCGCCGGCGCCGGCGTGCACCAGCAGCCACTCCCCCGCCTGCAGGTCCGCGCGGCGGTGCAGGCCGACGTGCCCGGTCTGGTAGGTGAGGTAGAGCGCGCCGGCCTTCTCGTCGCTCATCGAGTCCGGCACCGGCCAGGCGTCATCGGCGTTCATCAGCGCGTACTCGGCGAAGGCGCCGGGCCCGCCCGCCGGGCTGCCGATCACCCGCCGGCCGTCCTCGGTCTCGCCGCACAGCTCCACGCCGGGCGTGTAGGGCAGCGGCGGGCGCTCCTGGTACATGCCGGCGGCCATCAGGACGTCGGGGAAGTTCAGCGCCGCCGCCCGCACCTTGACCAGCAGCTGACCCTCGCCCGGGGTGGGCCGGTCGACGTCCTCCAGCCGGAGCACCTTCGAGGGGTCGCCGAGCTCGTGTACCCGCCATGCACGCATGCGCCCGACCCTGCCAGACGCCCGGTGACCGCCGTCACCGGGCCCGGGGTGGCTCCGGCGGGATCAGGTGACCTGATCATCGGGCGTCCTCCCTCACGGTGGGCCACGAGGGAGGACGCCCTGCGGTGAGGGAGGACGCCCCGCGGTGAGGGCGGCCCGACCGCGTCAGAGCATCGACGGCGGCCGCAGCGCCTCGGGGACGACGGCGGTCTCACCGGTCGCCGTCTTGGCGCTGGGGACACCCTTGAACCGGTAGGGCACGGTGCCGACGCCGGGCTGGATGACGTACGCCGCGCCCGGCTCCCCCGACTCCCAGGCCCGGACCATCGCGTCGGCGACCTCGGCGGCGGGGATGACTGGGAAGCCGGCGGCCTCGAACTCGTGCCGGATGCGGTCGATGATCGCGGTGTCGGCGAACCCGGGGCAGATCGCGGAGATGGTGATGCCCTCGCGGGCCAGCCGCGGCGCCATCGACCGGACGAAGGCGATCGCGCCGCTCTTGGCGACGCTGTAGCCGGGGTCGCTGGGCATCGGCGAGAGGCCGGCCAGCGACGCGGTCACCACGATCGCGCCCCCGCCGGCCCGCCGGATCGCCGGGCGGGCGGCCACCGCGCCGTAGACGACGCCGAACAGGTCGATGTCGACGACCCGCATGAACTCGTCGAGGTCGAGCGCGTCGTCGCTCTTGGCGGCGGAGATGCCGGCGTTGAGGTAGGCGGCGTCGAGCCGGCCGTGCTCGGCCTCCACGCGCGCGACGACGGCCTCGTTGGCCGCGCGGTCGGTGACGTCGAGGGCGGCGAAGGGGCAGCCGAGCTCCTCGGCGACCGACCGGTTGCGCTCGGTGTCGAGGTCGGCGAGGACGGCGGTGACGTCCCGCTCGCGCAGCGCGGTGGCGAGGGCCCGGCCGAAGCCGCCGGTCCCTCCGGTGATCAGCGCGACGGAGCCGGGACCGGGAGGCGTGGGAGAGGTCACCCGGGCATCACACCACGGTCGCCGACGGCGCCAGCGCGGCGTCGACGGCGGCGGTGACGTGCAGCCGGGCGGAGGGCAGCAGCGGCACCGGGGAGTCCTCGGGCGCGAGCAGCAGCTCCAGCTCGGTGCAGCACAGCGCGACCGCGTCGGCGCCGCGTGCGGCCAGTCGGGCGACGACGCCGCGCAGCTCCGCCCGGGTCACGTCGGAGAGCACGCCCCGGCACAGCTCGCCGAAGATCGCGGCGTCCACCCGGTCGACGTCGTCGTCCGGGGGCACGAGCACCGTCAGGCCGGCGGCGGCCAGCCGCTGCCGGTAGAACGGCTCGCGCACGGTGCCGGCCGCCCCGAGCAGGCCGACCACCGGGCCGGGCGCCGCGGCGGCCACCGCGTCGGCGATGTGCAGGAACGGCACGGTCAGGCCGGTCTCCAGCGCCGGTGCGACCTTGTGCATGTAGTTGGTGCACAGCAGCACGAGCTCGGCTCCGGCCGACTCCAGCGACCTCGCCTCGGCCAGCAGCAGCGCGGCGGCGTCGTCCCAGCGGTCCTCGACCTGGCACGCCCGGACCGCCCGGAAGTCCAGGCTGCGGACGAGCAGCGAGGCGCTGGCCAGGCCGCCCTCCCGCTCGCGCACCAGCTCGTTGGCGACCCGGTAGTACAGCGCGGTCGACTCCCAGCTCATCCCGCCGAGCAGCCCGATCGTCCTCATGGCGGTCAGCCTGGCGGCGCACGAGCCTGCCGACCAGACCGAGAGGTCGACCGCCGGACCCAAGCGCTGCTTGGATGTCGCCGTGGACCCCCGCCGGTTGCTCGTCTTCCGCGAGGTGGCCCGGGCCGGCTCGCTGGCCGGCGCCGCGCGGACGCTGGGCTGGACCCAGCCGGCGGTCAGCCAGCAGGTGCGGCGGCTGGAGGCCGAGACCGGCACGCCCCTGGTGGTGCGCGAGGGCCGCGGCGTCGCGCTCACCGAGGCCGGCCGGGTGCTGCTGCGGCACGCCGAGGGGGTCGCCGACCGGCTGGCGGCGGCCGAGCAGGACCTGGCGGCGCTGACCGGGCTCGCCGCCGGGGTCGTCCGGCTGGCCGCGTTCCCGACCGCCGCCGCGGTGCTGGTGCCCCCGGCGCTGGCCGACCTGCGCGGCCGCGCGCCCGGCCTGCGGGTGCACTTCGCCGAGCTGGAGCCGCCGGAGGCCGAGGCGGCGGTGCGCGAGGGCGCGGCCGACCTCGCCGTCGTCTTCCGCCACGACGAGGACGACGACGCCGTCCCCGGCGACCTGCTGCGCGAGCCGCTGCACCGGCACGCCGTGCAGGCCGTCGTGCCCGCCGGGGCGCCGGCTCCCGTTCGGCTGGCCGACCTGCGCGACGAGCCGTGGATCGCCGGGTGCGACCGGTGCCGGCAGCACCTGCTGCGCTGCGCGCGGCGGGCCGGCTTCACCCCCGACGTCCGGTTCGCGACCGACGACCACGTCGTCGTCCAGCGGCTGGTCGCGCGCGGCCTGGGCGTGGCGCTGCTGCCGGCCTGGGCGCTGGCGGTCAGCACCCAGCCGGGCGTGACCGCCGTCGCGCTGGCCGACGTCGACGACCGGGTGGTGGAGACGCTGGTCCGGCCCGACGCCCGGCGGGTGCCGGCCGTCGCCGCGGCCCTCGAGGCGCTGCGGGCCGCCTGCTGAGGCGTCCTCAGACCGACCGGAGGAACCGGTCGAGCACCCGGACGCCGAAGCGCAGCGACTCCACCGGCACCCGCTCGTCGATGCCGTGGAACAGCGAGGCGAAGTCGAGGTCGGCGGGCAGCCGCAGCGGCGAGAAGCCGAAGCAGCGGATGCCCAGCCGCTCGAAGCTCTTGGCGTCGGTGCCGCCGCTCATGGTGAACGGCACCGGCCGGGCGCCGTCGTCCTCGCTCTTCAGGGCCGCGACCATCGCGTCGACCAGCGGGCCGTCGAAGGTGGTCTCCACGGCCTGGTCGTGGACGATCCACTCGCGCTGGATGCCCTCGCCGATGAGCGAGGCGAGCTGCCGCTCGAACTCCTCCGACTGGCCGTGCAGGAAGCGGCCGTCGACGGTGGCGCTGGCCGTCCCCGGGATGACGTTGGTCTTGTAGCCGGCGTCGAGCATGGTCGGGTTGGCGGTGTTGCGCAGGGCCGCGCCGATCATGCGGCTGATGCTGCCGAGCCGGGCGAGGGCCTCCTCGGGCTCGTCGGGGTCGATCTCGATGCCGTAGGCCTCCTCGACGGCGGCGAGGAACTGCCGCATCGGCGGGGTGAGCACGGTGGGCAGCCGGGTCGAGCCCAGCCGGGCGACGGCCTGGCACAGCCGGGTGACGGCGTTGTCGTCGTGGACGAACGAGCCGTGCCCGGGCTTGCCGCCGGCGGTCAGCCGCATCCAGGCCAGGCCCTTCTCCGCCGTCTGGACGAGGTAGAGCCGCAGGCCGTCGCGGACGGTGATGCTGAACCCGCCGACCTCGCTGATCGCCTCGCTGCAGTCGGCGAACAGGTCCGGGTGCTCGTCGACCAGCCAGCGGGCGCCGAGGGTGCCGCCGGCCTCCTCGTCGGCGACGAAGGCGAGGACGACGTCGCGCGGTGGCCGGACGCCGGTGCGGGCCCAGTCGCGCACCAGCGCCAGGACCATGGCGTCCATGTCCTTCATGTCGACCGCGCCGCGGCCCCAGACGTAGCCGTCGCGCTCCTCGCCGGAGAAGGGGTGCACGCTCCACTCGGCCGGGTCGGCGGGGACGACGTCGAGGTGTCCGTGGATCAGGAGAGGCGGTCGCGAGCGGTCGGTGCCCTCCACGCGGGCGACCAGGCTGGCCCGTCCCGGCTCGGACTCCAGGATCTGCGAGCCGATGCCGACCTCGTCGAGCTTGCCGGCCACCCACTCGGCGGCCACCCGCTCGCCGGCGCCGGTGGCGGTGTCACCGGTGTTGGTGGTGTCGATCCGGATGAGCTCGCTGAGCAGTTCTGCGACCTCGGCCTGGGCCTGGACGGGACCTTCGCTCTCCACCCGGCGAGCGTAGGGCTGGACGCCGTCCGCACGACGCAGCGCCGGGCCCTGCTCCGGTAGGCGCCGCCGGGTTGGTATCCTGGTCCCGCACTCGTCCGGGTGGCGGAATGGCAGACGCGCTAGCTTGAGGTGCTAGTGCCCTTTATCGGGCGTGGGGGTTCAAGTCCCCCCTCGGACACCCATCGCGGGGCAACCGCCCCGACCGCGGCGGCCGATCGGACTTCTGATCGGGCCGCTGATCGGGGCAGTGATCGGGCTGCTGATCGGGCTGCGGCCTTCGCCCGGCGCGCCCGCCTCGGTCGCGGGCCGGCCGGCGCGGGCCCCGGGTGGGCGCCCGGACCACCGGCCGGGTCCTCACTGGCCGGGTCCTCACCGGCCGGGCTCGCGTGGTCGGGGGACGTCACCTCGGCTTCGGCCGCGGCGGGCACGGTCGGCGCGGGCACAGCCGGGGCGGGCGCGACCCAGCCGTCGGCAGCCCAGCCGTCGGCAGCCCAGCCCTCGGCAGCCGAGCCGTCGGGGACCGGATCGGCCGTGCTGGCCGTCACCGTGCCGGTGGGCTGCCGCGTGGTGATCGAGGTGCTTGCTCCGGTCGCCGAGGCGGGTGGCAGCGGCGCGGCCGACAGCGGGCTCGCGGGCGTCCCCGCCGGTCGGCTGCGGCTGGTGCCCTCACAGCCGGCACCGCGACCGGCACCGCCGCCGGTGCCGCCGCCGGTGCCGCAGCCGGTGCCGCCGGGAGAGGCGCCGGGGGCGCGGCCGTGACCGGGGCACGGCGGGCGGCGCGGGTCGCCGACGGCGGCGGACCGGCGACCGCTGCCCGGTTGGTGTTCGTGCCCACGGCCGGTGCGCAGCCGGCGGTCGGGCCGGCGGGCCGGGCCGAGCGCCGAGCGGCGGGCCGGGCCGAGAGCCGAGCGGCGGGCCGGGCCGAGAGCCGAGCGGCGGGCCGGGCCGAGAGCCGAGCGGCGGGCCGGGCCGAGAGCCGAGCGGCGGGCCGGGCCGAGTGCCGAGCGGAGGCCGGGGTCAGGGCCGAGTGCCGAGCGGAGGCCGGGGTCAGGGCCGAGTGCCGAGCGGAGGCCGGGGTCAGGGCCGAGTGCCGAGCGGAGGCCGGGGTCAGGGCCGAGTGCCGAGCGGAGGCCGGGGTCAGCGCGGCAGCGGTGATCCGGGCGGTGTTCGCCGGCGCCCGGCCCGCCGGTGTGCTGCAGGTCCGGTCCGCACCGCCCGGCGCGGCACCGCCCGGCGCGGCACCGCCCGGCACCGTCGCCGACCGCACCGTCGCCGACCGCACCGCCGCCGACCGCACCGCCGCCGACCGCACCGCCGCCGACCGCACCGCCGCCGACCGCACCGCCGCCGACCGCACCGCCGCCGACCGCACCGCCGCCGACCGCGCGGCACGGTCGCGCGGTTCCGCGCCCGCGCGGTCGCCCGCCGGCGGTGCCGCGGGCACGGGAATCAGCGGCGGGGCGTCCAGCGGGCCGAGACCAGCCGCCACAGGGCACGGTCGAGGGCGTCGGTGAGGTCGAAGCGGTGCCGGCCGTAGCAGACCGCCAGCGCGTCACCGCCCGCGGCGAAGGCGGGCAGCATCTCGGCCAGGCCGGTGCGCAACAGCGGGCTGGCGACGGCCAGCACGGTGGGCGGATCGTCGAGGACGAGCTCGATCGGCGCCTCGGCGGCCAGCCAGCCGATCAGGTCGGCGGCGGCAGGAGGTGCGCCGTGGGCGGCCGCGGGCGGTCGCGGCGGGCCGTCGGCGGCGGCGGACAGGGTGAGGACGGCGTCGACCGGCACCGCCCATCGGGACAGGAGCGGCACCGGCAGGCTCAGGTGCACCCGCGGCACGGACAGCGGCATCCGCCCACCCTAGTTCGCTCACAGCGAAGTAGGGTGGGCGGGCACGCCGCCGCAGGCGAGGAGACCCGACGATGACCCCACCGGCAGCGCCCCCCCGGGCAACGACCCCCCGGGCAGCGACGCCACCGGCAGCGACCCCCGGCCGGGCGACGCCGCGACCGGCGATCCGGCGGGCGGGCAGTCACCGGGCCGCGCAGCCGGCCGGCACCGGAGCACCGCACCGGGTGCGCCTGGGGTCCGCCGCCGATCCGCTGCTGGCCGCGCAGCTGCGCGCGGGCCATCCGGTGCTGCTGGTGGCCCGCTACAGCGACGACAGCGGCCCCCGCGCGGTCCACCGGGCGGTGCAGCAGATCTACGCCGCCGCCCGCGGCCTGCGGGTCCACCACGTGCACGTCGAGCACCTGCTGCCGGCCGAGCCGACCGACCTGGAGGCGCAGGTCCGCGCCGACCTGGTCCCGCTGGCCAGCACCGGCTTCGACGAGCGCCGCTTCGACAACCGGTTCTTCTTCTGCGACCGCCAGCGCGCCGGCGGGCTGCTGCTGGCGGTCTCCATCGGCAGCGGCCGCAAGATCGACGCGGAGTCGCTGCACCAGCCGGCCGTGCTGCACACCGCCGCGCTGATCCGCAGCGAGCGGCCGGCGGTGCTCTACACCTCCGAGATCTCCCGGCTGGGCCGCTCCCACACCGCGTTCGGGCCGATCCCGATGCGGCTGCACGAGCTGCAGCAGCGTTTCCGGCGCGCCGGCGGCGCCGGGCCCTGGGTGGGTGATGAGACCGGCAACCGCGACGACGACGCCGGCCTGCCGCTGCGGCCCTACACCGCCGAGGTCGGCACCCGGATGATGGCGCTGGCCGCCCGGGCCGAGACCGAGGCGATCAGCATCGCCCGCCGCAACATGCGCGGCAAGGAGACCGCCACGCCCACCCGGCTGGTGCAGGGGCGGGCCCCCTTCGGGTGGGAGTTCACCCCGCCACCGGGATTCGCCACCGCCGTGCTCATGGACCCGGTCACCGGCCGCCGCGGCGGCAACCTGCTCTACCTCGACACCGCGGCCTGCCGCCCGGCGGCCGGCGAGGTCGCGCTGCGGCTGCCGGTGGTGCACGACGCCGCCGGGCAGCCGGTCGACCAGGCCGCGCTGGTGTGCTGGCTGCTCGCCCACCTGGGACGGCCCGGCTACGACTTCGCCGCCTGCGCCGACGTGCTGGTCGCCGGCGGCTTCTCCACCCCCGGGCTGCGTCGCGCGCGCGGCGCCAGCGCGGCCTGGCCCCGGCACGACCGCCGGGGCCGCAGCCTGGCCGGCAAGATCGTGCAGTCGGTGCTGCGGCACCTGCCGACGTATGAGACCGGCGTGTGGCGGGTGCAGCGCTGCGAGGCGGCGCCGATCCGGATCGAGAACATGCTGCCCGCCGCCGGCCGGTGGCTGACCGCCGCGCGGGCCGGGGAGATCCGCGCCTACCTCGCCGAGCTGGCGTCCATCCGGCCCCGGCCCCGGGTGTACACCTTCAGCGGGCATCCGGCGCGGATCGGCCCGGTGCCGGCCGCGCTGTGGGCGCGGCGGCGGGCCGACGGCGAGGTCGTCTACGCGCTGCGCACGCCGGCGGCCCGGATCACCCCCGGGGCGCTGCGGGCCGCGCCGCTGCCGCCGATCCCGGCCCGCGACCTGGCCGCCTCGCTGGCCCACGGACTGGCCGAGGCCGCCGACCACCTCACGCCGCTCATCGACGCCACCGCCGTCGCCCGCGCCGACCAGCACGCCGCCGCCGAGCAACGGCTGGCCCACCGCCGCGACGCCCTCACCGAGGCCAACCGCCGCCGGCACGCGCAGCTCGACGCCGGCGATCCGGCCTTCGAACCGAGTTCCCGGGTGCGCGCGGCCCTGCGGACCAGCCTCGACCGCGACGCCGACCTCATCGCCGACCTGACCGCCGAGCTGCATGTGCTGCAGCGGCAGGCCGCCGCCGACGCCGAGCAGGCACGCGCCGGCGTGCCCACCGAGGCGCTGCTGGACTTCGTCGCCAGCCTGCGCGACCCCTGCGCCGCCGCCTTCCGGCCGGCGCTGCGCGCGGCGCTGTCCGAGCTCGTGCTCACCCGCGTCCCCCCGCCCGCGCCCTCCCCCGCGCCCGCCGCTGCCACGGGCACACCGGCCACCGCACCCACCGGCACACCGGCCACCGCACCCGCGGTGGCCTGGGCGGCGCAGCTGACCCTGGCCGACGACACCGGCACCTGGACGGTGCCGGTCACCGGGCAGGCCACCGCCCCACCCCCGCGGCTGACCGGACCGATCGACGACCGGGTGCACCGCGCCGTCGCCGGCCTGCGCGCCGGCCGGTGCCTGCCCGAGACCGACGGGCCCAACTGGCGGCGGGTGATCCCCGGCGTGCGCGCCGCGCTGGCCGTCGCGGGGCCCTTCCACCTCGGCTCGGTCACCGATCCGCGGCTGCTGCGGCTGGGCATGGCCGTGGTCCATCCCGCGCCCGGCCGCGGCCGCCCGGCGCTGGCCGCCGACGGCGAACCGGCGCTGACCGCCGCGCCGCTGTCGACCGGCGGCCTGCGGCGACTGGCCGCCGACACCGGCGAACCGGTGGCGCTGCTGCAGCGGCTGGCCCTGCTCTACGCCCGCCCGGGGCGGCGGACCCAGTGGCTGCACGCGCAGGCGCCCACCATCACCGAGGTGTGGCTCGCCGCCCGCCAGCGCGCAGGCCGGCTGGACCGGCGCACCGTGCAGAGCATGGGCTTCGACAACCTGTGGCATCCGCGCGACCAGCTGCGGCGCAGCCCCTGGGCCGGCGGGTGGGACCTGACCGATCCCGAGGCGCTGCTGCTGGTGGCCTGTCCGCACTGCGGGCAGCACGACCTGTGGCCCTCGCGGCTACGCGAAGCCGACGGCCCGATCTGCCACACGTGCCGACACGACCGGGCCGGGGTGACCTGGCCGATGGATCCCTACACCCGCTTCGACCAGCCACCGCCCTGACCGGAGCGCACGGTGACGCCACCAACCCCCGCGGCTCGCCCGCATCCCCGCGCCCACATGACGGGCTGGCCAGGCGGGCGCGGGGGTCCGGCGCGTCGACGCGTGCGGTGGCGCCGACCGACCGGTGGGCGTCGCCCCCGCCACCCGGGCGCTGCTGCCGAGGCCGTGCCCCCACCGCTCGGCGGCCCGGTGCTCGCCATCCGGCTGGGGCCGCGCCCCTGCGGCACCACCGCCGATCCTCCCGGTGGGGGCACTTCCCCGCCGGGCCCGCCGGCGGGGCCGCCGGGATCGATGACGCCCAGCACCACGACCCCGGTCAGCCGTCGACCCGCGTCCCGCGACCGGCGAGGCGGCTCCAGCGCCTGCCGCCGCCGGACTGGCTGTCGAGTGTCGGTGACCGGCGCTGCGGGCGCCGCTCGACGACGGCCGGAGCCCGGCAGCAGGTCCGGATAGACTCCCCCCGCCTGGTGGGTCAGCGTTCGCGCTGGACTCCCGTCCATCAGGCCAAACAGGGAGGACGAGCACATGCCGCTGCCCAAGCCGGTGGGCCGCCAGACCGACGTGGTCTATCTGCCCGCCACCGGACACCTGGTCGTCCTCGGAACGGCGGGCACCGGCAAGACCGTGATGGCCATCCACCGGGCCGCGCACCTGGCCGATCCCGCCACCACCAACAACGGCCCCACGCTGCTGCTCACCCACACCAATGCGCTGGTCAACTACCTGCGGCACATCGCAGCCGACCACGCCGACCGCGTGACGATCGAGGTCTACGGCAAGTTCGCGCGCGGGTACCTGCACAGCCGGGGACTCATGCCGGCGCGCCGCGGCATCGCCGATCCCGCCGAGAAGCAGACCTTCGTCCAGCGGGCCGTCGCCGAGGTCCGCACCCGGTTCACGCCTCACCCCTTCTTCGACCGTCCCGAGACCTTCTTCATCGACGAGCTGGAGTGGATCGACGGCCACGGCCTCACCCGTCTGGACGCCTACCTGGCCGTTCGGCGGATCGGTCGATCCGCCGGGCTGCAGCCGGGTCAGCGGCGGGTCGTCTGGCAGATCCGCGAGCGCTACCTCGAGCTGCGGACCGCCGCCGGCCGCCCCTACGACTGGAGCGGTCTGCCGCTGGCGGTGCGCGCGCAGCTGTGCCAGGACCACCGTCCCCGCCGTTACCGGCACATCGTCGTCGACGAGGCCCAAGACCTGTCCCCCGAGGCGATCCGGTCGCTGGTCGACGCCGTCCAGCCCGGCGGCAGCCTGACCCTGTTCGGCGACTACGCCCAGCAGATCTACGGCCAGCGCATCTCCTGGTCCTCCGTCGGGCTGTCGGTCACCGCTCCCGAGCTGTTCACCGACAACTACCGCAACACCCGGCAGATCGCCGATCTCGCGCTGGCGATGACCGAGATGCCGCACTTCAAGGACTCCCCCGACCTGGTGGCCCCGAAGGCGCCGATCGTCGACGGTGCCATGCCGACGCTGGTGACGTGCGCCAGCCCGGCCGCGGAGGCCGCCCTGGTCCGCAGCCGCGCGGCAGCCGCCGGCCGGTACGCCCGGGTCGGCATCTTCGTGCGTACCCGGCAGCAGGTCCGCGCCATCACCGCCGGACTGCGCGGCGTGACCGTGCTGCACAAGGACATGGGCTCCTGGAGCGACGACCCCGGGGTGTACGTCGGGACCTATCACTCGGCGAAGGGGCTGGAGTTCGACGTGGTCATGCTGCCCTTCTGCAGCGCCGACCAGTTCCCCGACCCCGAGCACGTCGCCGCCTTCGGCCGCGCCGACGCCGAGAGCCGCGACGCCCGACTGCTGTACGTGGGAGTCACCCGGGCGCGCACCGAGCTGCTGGTGACCTGCACCGGCACGCTGACCCCGCTGCTGCCGGCCAGCGCGACCGGGCTGTGGACGGTGACACGACCGTGACACCGCCACCGACCACCGATCCGGACGTCGCCGCAGCCCTCCGAGCACGCGGCGTCACCCGCCTGCTGCACTTCACCCCGGCCCGCAACCTGCCTCACATCCTCGGCGACCAGCGACTGCGGGCGGTGCAGGAACTCACTTCGGACGTCCGAGCCGTCTACGCCCACACCGACCCCCACCGCCTGGACGGCCACCCGGACAAGATCAGCTGCAGCATCGAGTACCCCAACGCCTTCTACCTGGGTCGCGTGCGGGACCAGGGGCCGGCGCTCAACTACCCCGACTGGGTGTTCCTCGTGCTCGACCCGCTGGTCGCCGCCACCCCCGGCGCCCTGTTCTGCGCCCGCAACGCGGCGGCCGCCGGGGGCAGGCTGCTGCAGCCCGGCAGCGCCGGGCTGGCGGCCTGCTACGCACCCGCGGTCCCCGGCGCCCGCGGCCGCACCTACCGGCGGGGACCGCGACACGACCCCGCGGCGCCCACCGACGCCCAGGCCGAGGTGCTCGTCCCCGGTCCGATCGACCTGACCGCGGTACGCATGATTGTCGGACCCACCGGAGAGCATGTCGCCCAGGAACGGGCCCGACTGACTCAGGTCGGCCTCGATCCCGACGTGGTGCCGTGGGGCGTGGGGGCGCCGTTGTTCTCGGCGCAGGAAGCATCCGACGCCGCCCGCTTTGGCGGCACCCTCACCATCAGCCCGTGGGCGAACGGAGGAGCTCGGTGACCACGAGTGCAGGCCGGCTCGACAGCGAGCGGGTCACAGGGCTGCTGCTGGGCGCCGCCGCCGGGGACGCGTTGGGCTGGCCCCAGGAGGACCGCAGCAACATCGTCGGTGGGCAGAAAGCCCGGAACCAGCTCTCGCCCCAGCCGCACTACCACCCCTGGGAGCGCACGGCCGGCAGCCGCTTCTCCGGCCGGTACCGGGATCCGGTCCAGCCCGGGGAGTACAGCGACGACACGCAGCTGCTGTGCGCGGTGGCGCGGTCGCTGCTGACCGGACCGCGCTGGTACGAGCGGCTGACCGAGGTCGAGTTGCCGGCGTGGCGGTCCTATCAGCGCGGCGGCGGCGGAGCGGTGCTGCGGGCCGCCGCCGCCTGGGCCGAGGGACGTCCGCCCTGGGTGGCCGGCAGCACCGCCCGGCAGCGCGACGCCGCCCAGCGGTACCGCAGGGCCGGCGCCAACGGAGTGGCGATGCGCATCGCACCGCACGTGATCGCGGCCGCCAACCGCACCGAGGACGACCTCTTCGGCCGCGTCGTGACCGACGGGCTCACCACACACGGACACCCGCGGGCCCTAGTCGGCGCCCTGCTCTACGCCGGCACGCTGCGCGCCGCGCTGGGTTCGACCGAGACCGTGCCGTACGGCGCGCTGCTGGATGCCGCACGGAAATCGCTGGTCGACGAGGAGATCGCGGTTGCCGTCCTGCCCCCGGACTGGGGTGACACCGCCGCGGTTGCTCAGTTTCGGGAGGCCTGGCAGGCCGCGTTGAGCGAGTGTGGCGACATGCTCGATGCGGTCGAGCGGTCCTTGGCTCGCGGAGCCATGTCCGATCCGGAGGAGGCGCTCCGCGAGATCGGTTGCATCGACTCCGCCATCAGCGGGGCCGGCACGGTCACCGCTGTCGGCGCCGTCTATCTGGCCAGCCGCAACGCCGCCCGGCCGATGAGCGGACTGCTGACTGCGGCCTTCCTGCGCAAGGCCGACACCGACACGCTGGCGTCGATGACCGGGGCGCTGCTCGGCGCTGTCCACGGCGGCCGGTGGCTCGGTGAGCTGGCCGGCGTGCAAGACGCCGACTACCTGGTCAGCCTGGGCGAGCAGCTGGCCACCGGAGCGCGGTGGGACGCTCCGACACCCTCGCGTGCGATCCGGCAGGCAGCCACGCAGCTGCAAAGCGAAATCGCCGGCGCTGCTCCCGACCAGCACGGCGAGTTCGTGGACGGACGCTGGTACCGGCTGCTCAGCCTCCACGCGTTGGAGGACGAGACGCGAGCGCGGGCCAAGTTGGCCTTGGAGGACGGTCAGACGGTGATCGTCGACGTTCCCTCCCGCGACCTTCCCTCCCGCGACGTTCCCTCCCGCGACGTTCCCTCCCGCGACGTTCCCTCCCGCGACGTTCCCTCCCGCGACCTTCCCTCTCGCAACCGATCCCAGGATGCGCCTCCGGCGACAGGCGCGGCCGAGCGTGCACCGACCGCGCTGCCTCGGCCCGACCCGCCGGCCCGCCAGCCGTCGGGCAGGCCTGCTGCAGGTCCGGTCGAAGTCAGTCTGCTCACCGCGAACGCCCATCGAATCGGAGCGTTCTACGCGAGACTGCTCGGACGCGACGTCGAAGTCCTTCCGCAGCGGCGCGTACGGGTAGCCGACTGCCTGGTGTTTCGTGAGACGGAGGGCGACAACGTGCACGGAGCCGAGCACTCGCAGATCTGCTTCACGGTGCCCGACCTCGCGGAGTCTGCTCGCCAGCTGCAGGCCGAGATCGGTCGCGGTCCGCACGGCGACGAAGCCCGCGGACGGGATCCAGACGGCCGTTGGGTGCTGCTGCGCCAGGCGGGCGACGCCTCGCCGGCTGGCTGAGGCGGCCTGGTGGAGGCGGCTAGGGCGACCCCACCGGGCGACCCACCGGGCGGGCACCCGGCCGGTCGCGCTCACCCCAGGCGGGCCACGCCGGCGTCACCGCGTGGCGCGCAGTCGGCCGCTGACGACAGCACCGCACGCGAGCACCGCCGCCTGGGCTGTGCGCCACCGACGCAGCGAGGTGCCCCGACCGTGGAGGCGGCACACTGATGGTCCGCCTCGATGCTGTGCTGCCCCGGGTGGGCGGCCAGCTGCCCCCCGGCCTGTCCCAGTTCGATCCCGCACCCGAGCCGATGACCGCGCTGCACGTGTGGTTCGCGGTCAATGCCGCCTCCGCCGCGCAGGCTGCCCATGGCCGGAGCGCCGCTGAATGGATCACCGAGCTGGCCCTGGCCGACCTGACCGATGCCCAGGAGCAGGCCCTGCTGCCGGAGCCGACCATCGCCGCCGCACGAATCTGTGCCGTGATGGGCGTGGTGCACGGACTGATGGCCCACGGCGACGCCGATGCCGCTCGCACCTGGCTGGTCCGAGGACTGGGCGGCAGCACCGCCACCGTCACCGAAGTCGACACTGCCGGGCCGGTGCAGCTGCTCCGGCTGGCCGGGCGCGGGAATCCCACGGCGCAGGACGCCCTGGCCAGCCTCGCCGGAGCGCTCTTCGCCCTCAATCAGCACGCCGGGTACCTCCCGGAGGTTGTCGATCCACTCGCTGACTCCTTGATCGCAGCGCTGCTGGACATGCCGCCGACCGACGCGGCCTGCGATGGCGCCCGTGCGGCGCTGACCTGGGCGCGCCACCGACACCTCGACGGATACGTCCAGCCACTGGCCCGCTGGTGCCAGCACGCCGCCGGACGGGTGGGACACCCGGAACAGTCGGTGGCGCTGCTGCTGGCCGTGGCCCTCACCCGTTCCCCAGGCGAACGAGACCTGATGCTCCGGGCGCTGCGCCGCGCACTTCCGGCCTCGCTGCCGGTGGGCCTGCGGCTGCAGGTGGTGTTGGCCGCGCTCGACGGCCACACCCCGACGCCTGAGGAGCTGAACGAGGCACTGACCATGATCGACGCCCACTGGCAGCAGCTGCAGACCGAACTGAGCGCCGCGGATCTCGCCCGGCTGCGCGAGCGGACGTTCAGCACGATCGGTCCGCTGGTGACACGTCTGTCGCAGGCTGGAGCGGCAGGCGACGTGCTGCGGGTGCTGCAGCACTGGGTCGGCGTGCCCGAGGACGCCACCGACATCGACTGCCTGCTGCTGGAGCACACCGCCGACGGCATCCGCTATGTCTGGCCGGGCGGCACCTGGCTCCGTCCTGCACCGACCGGCGGGCAGAGGCTCGACGACGCCGTCAACGCCGCCCTGGGCACCGCGCTGGCCAGCACCGCCGGGGCCGGCCAGCCGGTGTACGTCGCGGCGTCCGGCCTCCCGGACCGCCCCGGCGGACTGGATCTGGACCAGGTCTGCCGGGACGTGCTCGGCCTCGCCGCGGCACCCTGGACCGCGCGGCTCCCCGAACACGCCCTCCTCGTTCCGGTGCCCGGACACCGCCTGCCCTACCAGGCCCTGCTGGCCGAACACACACCACGCTGCCCCGCCCTGTGGACGAGCCTGCGGCGACCACGAGCGGAACGCTGGCCGCAGACGGTGGTGCTGTGGGTCGGCGATACCGCGCTGTCAGCAGTCGAGGCCGCTCTGGTCGCTGACATCCTCACCGGCGCCGGCTTCGACGTGACCGCCCACCGGGGCCCGGCCGCCACGGTCGCCGCGTTCGCAGAGACCTCGGGCGATCCCGACATCGACGTGCTGTGGCTTACCTGCCATGGCCGCCAGCCGCCCTACGACCCCGACGCGGCGGTCCTCGCCCTGCACGAGGACCAGCTGCTCACGGTCGAGCATCTCCGCAGCACCGGACCCGGTTCCGGCGACCAGCGCCTGCTGGTGATCAACAGCTGCGACGGAGCGGCCACCGTCACCGCCGGCGGATTGCGGGCTCGCGGGCTGGCTGCCGAAGCCGCCGGTCCCACTCAGGCGGTGATCGGTCACCAGTGGGTGGTCGACGAGCGGCTCGCAGCCACCTTCGGCGTGCTGCTGGCCTGCGGCCTGGCCGACACCCGCAGCGCCGCAGCCGCCTTCACCGTCGCCCTCAAGGCCCTGCGCCGCCCCTGGCCGGTCATCGCCGAGCTGCTCGCCGAGCACGGCGCCGCCCCCGACGCGATCACTAGGTTGACCCCGCCCACCGGCAGCTTTGCCGACAACATCCTCGACTGGGGCGCTCCGGCGCTGTACTGCTGAGCGGCGAGGCACTGTCTCCGCAAGGCCAGCGATCCCCCTCACACCTCGGTGGTCCGTCGCTGCTCGTGCGCGCCTGGCCGCCGACGCCGGACCGCCAACGCCGGACCGCCGGCGCCGGGCCACGGCATCGCCGCGGACCTCGGCGTCCGGCGACCCTCCAGATACACCGCGCTCACCCTGGCACCAGCTCGGCACCAGCTCGGCACCGCTGTCGTGGGGTGCGGCGCCCATCGCCGGGCACGCGCATACGCGAACGGCTCGTCGCGCCGACCGCCGACACGAACCACGACCGGATACCGAGGGCGGCCTCGCCGAGCACGGCCCCAAGTGAGAAGTTGCACGCGATTGGCGGGCTCGGTCTTGCGGCCACCGCCAATGATGGCGCCGCGCCAAACAGGATTGCGTCGTGCCAATCTGCAGGCATTGGCACGACGTCAGGTTCGGCGCGTGCAAGAGATGGCACGTGCAAGCCCTCGCGGCATCGACCCGTACTGGTGAGGACCGCTTGGGCCGTCGGCCGATACGGTCGGCGAGTGCCGTACCCGCCCCGGCCTCAGCTGGCCCCTGAGCGGGCGTACGCGGGTCCGGCGAGCCCCCGACCCGATCCGGCGGTTCAGGCCGAGGTGGAGCGGTACGTGGTCAAGCAGTACGCAGCCGGCCGGAGCCCTGGGGGGGGGGGGGGGGGGCCGTGCTCACCGACCCCAGCTTCACCGCCGTGCGCAACATCCTCAGCCCACACGGTGTCGCGCCGACCTGCCGGGGCGCGACCGGTCACCGCAGACACGGAGACGTCCTGACCGACCAATCGACGTTCCCATTCCGTGGGCCGGCACCGGACCGGGACACCGTCGTCCTCGACCAGGCGACGACTGTCTCATTGGCCGCGTGGCAGGCCGCGCTGCCGCCGGAGTGGCTTCCTCTGGCGTTTCGAGCTCAGGACAGCCGGAAGGTCGTCGTGCGGCGCCGGGACGTGTTCGCGCTTGCTGAGCATGCCCACACGCCGGTCGGCGCGATGCACACCTACGTCGCGGCGGCCGCGTGGGGCAGTCGTCCCGGGCGCGAGGTCAGCCGCCGCCTGGCGGCCTTCGGCGACGTGGGGGCAGTCGCGGTCAAGCTCGCTGCGGTCACGAACATCCTGGCTACCGGTGGCGCCGTCGCCGGCTTCACGGCGTTGCGCGGTGAGCACCGGATCGCCCACGTTGGGCCGGCGTTCGGGACCAAGTTCCTCTACTTCGCGGGCTACCGGCGGGTCCCGTCCGAGCTGCAGCCGCTGATCCTGGACAAGAACACCGGGGTGGCCGTGCAGCGGCTGACGGGAGCCCCATGCCCGTACCTGGACGTCAGCACCGCCGACTACACCAGCTACCTCCGGCGGCTGCATCGCTGGGCGGAGGACTGGGGCGGCTGCGAGCCCGATGTGGTCGAGCGTGCGGTCTTCGACGTCGGCAGAGCCCCCCGGCTGGCGGTCCATGTCCTCAGCGGCGTCCCTGACCCGTGAGCCGTCGGGCGGGCTCTCGCCGGGCCCTCGGCGTCATCAGGTCCGTGGACAGGCGTGCGCGGACGAGCGACGCGCTCTTGCTGAGTAGACCTACCCGGCTGGTGGAGGGCAGCTCCTGTCACAGATCCGTGGTCCGATTCGGGACATGCTTGTGAACGTGCCGCCCGCTGAGTCGGCTCGGCGCTACCTCCGCGGCTCGCGCCACTGGGGGGGGTGAGCACGAGTGAGGGGTCACCGCGTCACGCAGGTGTGCGGCCGATGCGGGAAGCGCCGCGGGATCACCGAGTACACCCGCAGCGGATGGGGCGTGCCCGGGCAGTACTGCCGCGCATGCCGAGACGCGTACCGCCGCGGGCGGCACGACCAGACGATGAGCACCCAGCGCGCCCGCCGATCGGGCCGGTCCCTGCCGCGCGAGTTCACGCACTGCGTGAACCCTGAGTGCGGAGCCGATCTCGCCCATCTCCGCCGCGACGCCAAGTACTGCAGCCGCCGCTGCTGCAACCAGGTGAAGAACGCGGAGAAGTCCGCCGCCCGCGAAGCTCGACGCGGGCGCCCCTGGGTGCCGTCGACGACCGGCTGCGAGACGTGCGGGGCGGACCTCGGGGAACGACGTGCGGCACGCCCCAACGGCCCGGTCCGCTTCTGCAGCGATGACTGCTGGAAGGAGGCGTACTACGGCCGCCCGGAGTGGCCACTGGAACGACGGGACTACAACGCCCGGTTCAACTTCAACCTGCCGCCCGGCCGCTACATCGAGATGGTGCACGAGCAGGGTGGCCTCTGCGCCATCAGCGGCTGCGATAACGACGCCGTCTCGATCGATCATGACCACCGGTGCTGTGACGGTGCCTACTCATGTGGGCGATGCGTGCGCGCCATCCTGTGTCGTCAGTGCAACTCCGGTATCGGCATGCTGCGGGACAATGCCGCGCTGTTGCGGGCCGGGGCTGAGTACCTGCAGGCATGGGACGAACGGCTCGCGCTCGACCGCAACGACGAGCCGGTACCCACGCTGCCACCGCGGGCGCGTACCCCCGGTGCCCGCGCAGCGGGCTCGAGCGGCGGACCGTCGACATCGTCCCCGGCGGCCACCGGTGAGGCGGCCGCCGCCGTCGGCTGACTGCCCGTCCAACCCGCGGGGGACGCTCAGGGACGCGGGGTGAGCGAACCGGTGTTGCCCAAGTCGATGTACAGCTGCTTGGTGGCCTGGGTGAGCTTCGTCGCGTCGGCGACCCACACGACCGCGGCCAGCAGCCGCTCGTTCTGCGGGATGTAGCGGATTCGAGCTCGTGCCTCCGGGTCGGCATGCACGAGATCGCCGTAAAGGAAATCGCGCGCGATCTGCCTGTCTGTCCGCATCTGCCCGGCGCGGTCGCCGGGAGCCTTACTGGCGCCCATCGACCAGCGGTAGCTCTCCTCCTGCTTCTGCCACGCCTCCTTCAGCTTCTGTACCTGGACCTTCTCCGCGTCGGAGGCATGGTGCTGGGCCAGGCCCTTCAGGGCGTTGGTCACCTTTCCATGGAATACGGGGTCCTGCTGGAGGTACAGCGGGCGGACCCGCGCGGCCGCCGATTCGATGTCGGCCTCACGAGGGAGCTCGTACTCGATGCGGTGCCGGACGTCGCCGTCGATGATGGAGGCGATGAGGTTGAACGTCGTCCCGACCGTGGCGAAATCTTCGCTGCGAGCGACCTCGCTGCTCAGGACGCGATCCGCACGCTCAAGGAACTCGTCGATGGTGAACCACCACTTGCCGAGCTGACTCGTCGGCCCGCTCACCGGCTTTCACCTCTTACGGGGCTGTGCTCCTTACGGGCGCGGTCACGCCCTGCGGGAGGCGCAGGCCGGCGGGGGACGCTTGCGTCGCCACCGGCGGGCACGACCCCGTGTAAGACGTGCGCGAGGGCCACGTTCAGGGGGATGCGTTCCTGCTCGACGCGCCGATGCCGGGTCCAGTCCGGCGCGGTGAGCTGGTGGTACAGGCTGCGTTCGGCGTCGGTGAGGTGCGGCACCGGCCGCGCCGGGCGCGGCCCCAGCGGCTTGCCGTGCTGGTCGACGTTGGTCCCGAACCGCTCCCAGGCCTTGTACGCGGCCCGGTCCATCAGGATGGAGGTGGCGGGCACGCCGGCGGCCCGGAACCCGTCGAGGATCTCCAGGCCATCGGCATCCATGTCACCCCAGTAGAGGACCCGCGGCGCCGCGGTGATCCAGTCGAAGGCCGCGACCGTCGCCCCACCCCGCCCGACGCCCTCCACGGACACCCCGCCGAGCAGCGGCGGGAAGTGGATGGCGGTGTCCTTGTTCTCCGAGATCACCACTACCTGTGGGCGGTAGGGCAGGGCGACCGGGTCGCCGACGGTGGCCGAGTCGTGCAGCCGGCCGCCCGCGGCGCGGTGCCCCGGGTCGAGGTAGGTGAAATGGATCCGTGGCGGGTGCGGCGGCAGGAGCCCGAGGTCGTCGAGGCCGGCGAGCTCGCGGACCAGTGCCTGGCGGGTGTTGAGCCACTTGGCGTGCAGCCCTGCGATCGGCACCTGGCGCGGTGTGAGCCCGGCCGCGTCATGGTGGGCGAACCAGTCCGCGGCGCGGCACAGCAGGTCGAAGTCGACGTCGGTGAGCTTGTCGACCGCGGTCAGGGTGCGCTCGGGTACGGCCAGGTGGCCGTATCGGCCGGTCAGGACCACAGCCCGGGCTCGGCCGCGGGCGATGCGGTCGGGCCAGCCGTCGCCGGCCAGGCCCGCGGCGGTGTCCAGGTCGGGCACACGCACGTGGGTGGGCAGCTCCTGGTCGGTGCCCGACACGTGGCGGGCGCGCCACGTCACCTGCACACCGGTGTCCGGGAGGGTGTGGCGGGCCTGCCAGGCCCGCCACGCGGCGACGGTGTCCATCGTGGTGGTGAAGTCCGAGGCCAGCTGTGCTGAGGTCGGCTCCCCGAGCGGGAAGGTGTGCGGCCACGCGGGCGCGTCGTCCGCGCCGGTGACGGTGGCCGCCCAGGTGTTCTTCACCCGCCGGGTGATGTCGGCGGTCAGCTGTCCGGGGGTCTTCATCCCTGCCCGCCGGGTCCTCCGGTGCCGCCGGTGGTGGTGGCGGTGGCGGTGGCGGTGGCGGTGGCGGTGGCGTCGGTGATGTGGGAGACGAAGGAGTAGCCGGTGGCGGTGTCTTTCGTGATCGCCAGCAGGTCGTCCATGTGTGGCTCCAGGGCGGTGACGTTGTCCAGCGGTGCGCCGACGATGAGCTGGAAGCCCAGGCCCTTCCAAGCCTGTACAGCGCGGCCGGCGAACTCGGCGTCCGACTTGACGAAGCCCTCGTCGAGGAACACGGGTGCGAACCGTGGGCGGGTGCGCAGCTCGTCGCCGAGGCGGAAGCGGAGGGCGGCGCCAACGATGAACGCGACCAGCTCCTGGCTCTCGCCGCCGCTCTTGCCGCCCAGGGAGGAGTGGGTGCTGAGCAGCGTGCCGTCGGAGCTGTAGCGCTCGGCGGTGATCTCCACGTGCTTGCGGACGTCGAGGAGCCGGTCGCGGTCGGTCAGCTCCGCGGTGGCGCGCGGGTCGTCGCGGCGGCGCATCTGCCCCATGAACGTCTGCAGCTCGGCGAACCGGCGCTCCAGGGCGCTGTCCTCCAGGCCCTTCGTCGCGGCCGAGGACAGCTGGCGCAGGTCGCGACGGAACTGCAGCACGTGTTCAGGTGCCAGGCGGCGCAGCCGGATGCGCAGCCGGTCGCGGTTCGCGCCGAACGGCAGCGTGGCCAGGATCGCGTTGATGGGCTCGAGGCGGTCCTCGATGTCTTCGACGGCGGCGTCCATCGTGCCCGACAGCGGCACCAGGTCCTGCCCGCTCCAGGTGGTCAGCCTGCGGCGCCACTCCTCCCGGCGGGTGTGCAGGCCGGTGGTGACGATGTGGTCGAGGATGTCGGCGTAGTCGCTGTAGGAGGCGGCGGTGCGGCCGAGGTTGGGGTCCTCCCACCGGTCCTGGTAGGCCTCGAAGATCCGCGCGAGGTCGCCCTCGGTGCGGGTGACCTCGGTGCGGGCGGTCGACAGGGCGGCGAGCAGCCGGTGGCGCAGCCGGCTGAGGTTGGTCCCGAACTCGGCCAGGTTGGCCGGGTCGGCCGGCGCGGCGGCGGCGGTGAACTCCGCGTCGAGCCGGGCGGCCTGGTCGGCGTCGAGGACGACGCGCTGCTCGTCCTCGAGGCGGGCGAGGTCGAGGTGGACGATGTCCTGCCGGTCGGCGAGGTCGCCGTGCTCGCGGTCGAGCTGCTCCTTGACGCGCTTGAGGCCGAAGTGGCGCTCGCGGGCGGTGTCCAGGCGCTGCTGGAGGGCGTCGATGTGGACCTCGAGGGCGCGCAGCCGGTCGTCGGCGTCCAGGATCGCCTGCCGGTCGGCGCGCAGCGCCGTGATGCGCTGCTCGGCGCCGGTGACGTCGATGTCGTCCCACCGGGCGGCCTGCACCGCCTGGTAGGCGGCCCGCCGGCGGTCGAGGTCGGCGGCCTCGTCGGCGAGGGCGCCGCGGAGGCGGTCGATCTCGGCCAGCTGCGGCTCGAGGTCTGCCAGCTGCCGGTCGAGCTCGGCGATGGCCTCGGCGCTGGAGAAGCCGATGATGTTGGCGGTGTCGGCGCGGCCGTGGCTGCCGCGGGTGCCCGAGCGGGTCTGCCCGGCCTGGGTGACCCGGTAGCCGTCGCCGGGCAGCTCGGCGGCGGTCGGCACGCACAGCGCGTTGCGGGCGGGGTCGGCGACGTGCCGGGCGACCCACCCGCGGAACGGGGAGTCGGCGTAGAGCAGCTTGCCGGCGATCCGGCG
Organism: Geodermatophilus sp. SYSU D00700; assembly: GCF_054050255.1. NCBI lineage: Bacteria > Bacillati > Actinomycetota > Actinomycetes > Geodermatophilales > Geodermatophilaceae > Geodermatophilus > Geodermatophilus sp. SYSU D00700. Next base: position 29,200 of record NZ_JBJGZA010000023.1, read on the forward strand.
CTCGTCGGTGCTGGGTGCGTGCGGCAGCCCGGAGGGAACGCCTTCGAACTGCAGCCGGCCGCGCAGGCGCAGCGGGTCGATGGCCGCGGAGAAGTGCTGCAGGCGCTCAAGCGGTACCAGCAGCAGCCGGGCGCTGCCACCGAGGACGGTCTCCACAGCGGTCCGCCAGCGGGCCTGGTCGGGGTCCACGTCGATGAGCTCGGCGAGGAACGGCAGCTCAGCGAGGCTCATCCCGGCGGCGGCGGCGACCTGCTGGCGCATCTCGTCGAGGAACCGGGGCACCCGCCCCTGCCGGCCGGTGAACGACTCGCGCTCGGCGGTCAGCTCCCGTTTGCGCTGCGCGAGCGGGTAGAGCCGCTCACCGAGCGCGTCGCGGCTGGCGGTGAGCGCGGCGGCCGCGGCGTCGTAGCCGGCGAGGAAGGACTCCGCGGCGGCGTGCAGCGCGGCGAAGTCCCCGCGGGTGCCCAGCGGGGCGGCCAGCGCGGTGGTGAGCTGCGCCAGGGCGGAGCGGCGCTCGAGGCGCTCGTCGCGGGTCCGCTGCGCGCTTTCGATGTCGGCGGCCAGCCGCTCGAGGTCAGCGCCGCCGCTGCGGTGGTGGTCGTCCTCGGCGGTTCTCACCTCGCGCTCCAGGTCCTCCACGGCGGTGCGAGCGTCGCGCAGCTGCCCGGCGTTGGCCGCGCGGGCGTCGCGGTTGACGTCGACGGCGTCGGTGAGCAGCCGGGCCTCGGTCTGCTGGGACCACAGCGTCAGCGGGGTGTCCCCGTCGTGGGTCAGGCCGACGGTGTCGAAGGTGTCGATCTCGGCGCGGGCCCCGACCAGCCGGGTGTGCAGATCGGTGATGGGCGCGAGCAGGTCGGCCTTCTGCTGCTCGGTCTGCATGGCCAGGTAGGCGGCCTCCAGCGCGTCGAAGTGGTCGATGGCGCGGTCGGCGGCGTCGTAGGTGGCCGGCCGCTCCAGCACCGTCTCCTTGTACAGCTCGTCGACGGTCTTGATCTGCTGGCCGGACTGAATGCGCACCAGCAGCCGCAGCGCCTTCGCGCCGTCGCCGTTGGCGCCGATGCCCAGGCGGGTGTGCAGCGTGGTGGCGAAGTTGGCGTAGGTCTTCCACGTCTTCAGGCCCGGGACGGCGGCGGTCAGCGCCGTCGGGATGAAGTGCTGGTCCCCGGTGCCGATGGCCGCGACCAGGTCGGCGAGGTCCAGGGCGCCGTCGAAGGTCGCCATCCGCATGGTGATCTCGGTGGCGCTGCGCGCGCGGGCGGGCACGTAGTAGACGCGGAAGGCGGTGAAGCGGCGGCGGCGGTCGTCGATGAAGGTCATTCCGACCGCGCCCCAGGTGGCGGCGCGGTCTCCGCGCAGCACCTTCGCTCGGTCCCGGCCGTCGGCGTCGGTGGTGGTGTCGGTCTGCCCGCGCAGGTAGCTGAGCAGGTTGCGCTGCTCGGCCGAGCGGGCGCGGCCGGCGACGGCGTCGTTGGAGGCGCCGTTGAAGGAGGTGTCACTGGGCATCATCAGCGCGATGTAGGCATCGAGCAGGGTGCTCTTGCCGGTGCCCGACGCGCCGGAGATCAGCGTCGCGCCGGGGTTGAAGGTGAACCGCACCCGCCCTTCGAACCCGCCCCAGTTGACCAGCTGGAAGGTCTCGGCCTTCCACTGCGACGTGCCCTCGGTGGCGCCGTCGACGTGGAACAGCAGTCCGGCGTCGGCGGCCACGCCGCCGACGGTGACCGGCAGGCCCGCCGGTTCGGTTGTGTCCGCGGTGGCGGCGGTGAACAGGTCGATGTCACTGGTGGTCACGGGTCAGCTCTCGCTCTCATCGTCGAGCGCGTCGGCGTCGGTGGCCTCGGCGGTGTCCTCGACGGTGTCCTCGGCGGTGTCCTCGGCGGTGTCCTCGGCGGTGTCCTCGCCTGTGTCCTCGGAGACGGCACCGCCGGAGGTGCTGTCGCCGTCGGCGTCGGCGTGGCCGGCGGTGGCGCCGGCGCCGTTCTGGGTGCGCAGCCAGGTGAGCAGCTCGGTGAGCTTGTCCATCGGCAGCAGCACCTCGATGGCGTTGCTCACCTCGAACCGGTCGGCGGTGGACGCACCGATCAGCAGCCCGGCGCGGAACAGCGTCTCGATCGCCCGGTGGGCGCGCTTGGCGTCGCCGGATTGGTCGGTGGCGTGCGCGGGCCGGTGCTGCTCGATGAACTCCAGCATCTCCTCGCGGTCGACGAACACCCGCTCGGCGCCGGCGGCCTGCTCGGCGCGCAGCCGGCGGCGCAGGTAAACCAGCAGGATGGTGTCCTCCCGGCCCCAGGGGGCGTCGTAGAGCAGGGTCGGGTACGCGCGGCCGCCGCCTTCGGGGGTGACCTGCCGCTTGTAGGCGACCTCACGGTCGGTGTCCATCTGTAGCTGGAGGAACAGGTCGTTGAGGCGGGCGCGGATCGGGCGGGGGTTGCGGATCAGTGCCCGCCACTCCTTCGGATGGGTCCGGCCGCTGATGAACCGGTGCTTGAGCAGCGCCACCAGCGCCCGGCGCTGGTCGACCTCCAGGCCACCCTCGTCGCCTTCGAACAGCGCGACGGTGGAGGTGGACTCCCGCTCGGGATCGTCGACGTCGACCGCGCTGACGGCACCGGCGGGCACGGCGTCGGCGGACTCGTCAGCGATGGGCACGTCCGCGATGGGCACGTCCGCGATGGGTACGTCACCGGCCGGCCAGGGCGGATCCACCGCAGCGGTGCCGGCGGGGTGGTCCAGTGCGCTCATCGGATCTCCTCCGCCGCAGCCGGCGTGGGCCGCGCGGGGTGGTCGGGTCGGGGGCTGGGTGCCGTGGTCGGGGCGGCGGCTGCCACCGCGCCTGCCACCCCGCCGGTCGGGTCGGGGCCATCGGCGGCGCGGGGTGCGATCCGCGGGACGGTGAACTCGCGGGCCGACCCGTCGGTGCGCAGAGCCCGGTAGGTCTCGCTGCCCTCGGCGCGGTCGGGACGGTGCAGGGCCGGGGTGTTGGCGGCCAGGTGCAGCAGTCCAAAGATCTCCACCGGGCGGCGCAGGTCGGGGTCGAGCCGGGCGAACAGCGCGCCGAGGGAGGCCAGCAGGTCCGGTCCGGTCATGGCGGTGTGCAGCTGGGCGCGCAGCGCGTCCAGCGACGGGCCGCCCTGGGCGAGCAGGTCGCCCAGTGACACCGCGTCGGGCTGGTGGGCGCTCAGGTCGGCCAGCGGCGGCGGCTCGGCGTCGGCGTCGGTGCTGTGGAACCGCTCGCGCAAGTGTCCGACCTCGGCCCGGGAGGACAGCAGTTGCAATGGCACGGTGGCGCGCGGGCCGGCGGTCTGCATCCAGGTGGTCAGCTCGGCGTCCAGCTGGCGCAGCGTGGCGTCCAGTTCGCGGTCGCGGGTGATGTCGTGGGTGACGATGTAGTCCCGCAGGGCGGCGCTGACCCGGCTGCGGCGGGCCAGCACGCGCTCCAGACCGCCGCGGATGAGGGCGACGGTGCCGCGCAGCTCGCGGCGGTCGACGTCGAGCAGGATGTCCTCGGCGAGCGGGTGGGCTAGCAGGTCGGCCAGGTCCTCGCGCAGCTGCAGCAGCAGCGCGTCGTCGCCAAGCAGAGCCAAAGCGCCTTCGAAGGCGCGGCCTTCGGCGGTCGCGGTCATCAGCGTGTCGGCGCGGGCGAGGTAGTCGTCAATCACCTCACCGGCGGGGCGCTGCTCGGCGCGGAAGGAGGCCAGGATGCTCCCCCGCAAGGCGGTGTAGGCCTCCTCCACCCGCGCGAAGTCGCTCGGCAGCGCGGCGACCAGCGACATCAGTTCACCGAAGCCCTCGAGCAGGTAGTCGGCCGGCACCTGCGGCAGCTCGTCGCCGTCGAGCAGGCGGGTGCGCTCGGCGGTCAGCCGACCGATCTCGGCCTCGAGGATCGCCACGCGAGCGGCCCGGTCGGGGTTGACCGCGGTGTTGAACCGGCGGACGGCGTTGACGATGGTCGCAATGCGGTGCTCGGACAGGCTGGCCCGCTCCCGGGTGAGCCCGGTGACCAGGGTCAGCGCGTCCTGGGCGTGCGAGGTCAGCGAGTACACCTCGGTGCCGTCGTCGTCGGTGCTGCGGACCAGCCACTGCCCGCGCATCCACCGCAGGCACAGATCCCGGCCCGAACCAGTGGGCAGGTCGCCGGGCGCGACCCCGGCCAGCCGCAGCTCGTCGAGGTAGGACTCCACCTGGTCGTGCAGCCGAGCAGCGGGAATGGCGCGGGCGTCCCGGCCGAAGGAGGTGCGGAAGATCGCGATGACCACCGGTGCTTGCCGCTGGTGCAGCAGAGTCAGGGTGGGCTGCTCGTAGGCGCCGCGGACACGGGCGAGCTCGCCGGCGATGTCGCTCACTGTGCTCCCCGTTGCTCGCGGTCTCCGGCCTGCGCCGCGCGTCCCGCGGGCGGGCTGCGGCGCTGGAGACGACCGTGCGCCACCGGCCGCAGGAGGCAGTCAGCCGCCGTCGGCCGGTGCCCTGCTGACCGTTGGCGGGATGGTAGGGGCGCCGGGCGACGAAACGGCGCAGGTCGCGGCGATTACGGGTCGCGGGCGTCCGCTGCGCCCGCCGGTCGTCACGCCGGCGTGGTGAGCCGGTCGGGGTGGCGCGCCCGCCGGTGGGCGGGCTCCGGCCAGCCACATCCCGCAGCCGGCCCGGCTGGCCAGTCATGCCCGGCGACCGCCGCCACGCCGGGCGCCACGCCGAGCCGTGTGCGCTCCATCACGTCAAGGGCTTCCGCCGGCGCTCGACGCCCCCTACGTTGCGCGACGACCAACACACGGGGGGCACTCATGGACCTGCTTGCGCGCCTGGGCTGGAAGAGAACTACGCCGCGAGGAGGTGGTCTGGGCGCGGCCACCGCGCTGGTCGTCGTCCTCGCCGGTGCCGGACCCCTCCTGATCACGACCGCCACGCCGGCCCACGCCGCCCCACCGCCCCCGGCCATCGACCTGGCCTCCCCGGAGGCCACCGTGCAGGACCCCGTCGCCGACCTGGCTCCCGTGAACACCGAGTGCCACTCCGGGCAGGTCGACCTCAACACCGCGTCCGCCGCCGAGCTGTCGTCCGCGCTGCGGCTGCCCAGCCAGCCCACCGTCGGCCGGATCATCGCCTTGCGGCCGTGGCTGAAGGGCGCCGACCTGTCCTCGGTGCCCGGCATCGGCCCCTCCACCGCGGCCGCCCTCGCGCCCCGCACCTGCGCCACTCAGGCCGTCCTGCCCGCCGCAGCGCCGCGCGCGTGCACGACGGCGACGCAGGTGGACCTGCAGTCGGCGAGCGCCGCCACGATCTCCTCCCGCCTCGGGCTACCCGGCAACACCGCGAACGCCCTGGTCGCAGCGCGACCCCTGCCGCAGAACCTCACCCAGGTCACCGCACCCCGGGTGCCCGGCTTCCCGCAGCCGACGGTGGACTCACTGATCGCCGCCGGGAAGATCTGCGTGACCCCGGCGCCGATGCTCGCCGGCGGCTCGGCGTGGCGCTGGGCGACCACGGCCGGTGGTGCGGTCGTCCGCCGCGACGGCTACGCCCTGATCGTCCCGCCGGGCCGGGTGACGGCGCCGACCGGTGCCTACATCTCGGTGACCCCGCTGCCCCCGACCGACGGCGCCCTGCCCCACCTCGACGCCCACATTTGGGGCTCCTGGGCGGCAGGCGCCACGACGGTGGCGGTGCAGTCGCCGTGGTCGGCCGACGGGCAGCCCGGCGCCCGGCCGGTGTTCCTGCACGACGCCGCCGACGGAACGCACCTGTCCACCGGCGACGCGGTCGCGCTCTCCACGGTCAACGGCGTCACCACGGCCACCACCGCGCTGTACTCCCTCAGCGAGTCCTCCGTCGGCACCAGCGTGTGCAACCCGAACGGGCTCGGCGGCAGCACCCAGACCGGACCCAACCCGCTGTGCCTGCAGGCACTGACCGACGGCAGCCTCGCCCAGGCGTGGCTGGACGCGGCCACCGCCCAGGGCCGCGAGGCGATGGCGACAGTCACCCGGCAACCCAGCTGCCTGAGCACCGGCACCAACCCCGTCGCCGCCTCCCTCGGCGAACTGCCGTGGGGCATCGCCTGCGAGGCCACGCAGAACCCGGCCGGCACCGCGACCTGGAACTTCCTGAACAACGCCACCACGGACGCCAATAGCGTCAACGGCGCCGTCCTGCCCGCCAACGTCATCTACGACTACTCGGTGCACGGCGGCACCTCCACCCACTACGTGGACGGGCCCGGCGACGACGCCAACCCGCTCGCCGACCTCCTCATCCGCGAGATCCGCAACCACACGCCGTTCCTGATGGGCGGCCAGACCCTGCACGTCACGAAGGCCCCCGACAGCGGGGAGACCTACGTCGACATCGACGGCGACCCGGCCGCCAGCGGCGGCTGGGCGGTGGCCAGCACGATCGCCGACGCCATCGGCGGCACCGTGCTCGCCTGGTGGAAGACGGCGGACCCGGCCGCGTGGGCGGAGATGACAGCGGTCTGCAACGGCGGCCTGATCAGCAACAACTGGGCAGCCGTCGGCACCTGCGTGAAGAGCATCGCCGACCGGGCCAGTGCGGCCTACCTGACCGCCCACCCGGTGCCCACGGCACCGAACGGCTGGGCGAACTGGCGGGAGGCGCCCCTACTGCAGAAGACCCTCGCTACCGCAGCACGGGCGGTGAAGGTCCTCAACGTGGCGTCCTTCGCGCAGAACTTCGCGCTGGGACTGCACGCCGGCATCCAGGGCGGGTCCGGTGTGCTCCTGCGCAACAACACCCTTCCGCCGGCCAACGGCGGCCCCGGCCCCGGCGGCACCGCTGGCGGTGATCCGTGTGGAGCCGCCGTCCCCTCGACCGACTCCTGCATCATGCGCGACCCGAGCTCGGGCCGGTCGGTGCTGGTCAAGCCGAGCGGCACGGTGCTCAACATCGCCGACGGCGGGACGTTCCGGTGCCTGGCCGCCACCTGGGTCGTCTGGGACGTCGCCGGGGTGAAGCAGCTGAACACCCGGCCTGCGCGGAACGCGACCTGTGGTGATGCCGGCCCAAGGACCTGGGACGTCGGGCCGGCCGGTGCCGGCGGGAACATCCCGAACAACGTGCTCCTGCGCGAGCACCCGACCGATGCCGGGGACAACCCGCAGGCGACGTGGCTGATCAACAGCCGCGGCGAGATCCAGTCCATCCCCGACGGGGGCACCTACCTGTGCCTGGCCTACACCAATCCCGTCATCTGGGACGTCCGCTACGTCGACGTGACCGCGTGGCGACCTGTCGGCACCCGGTCTGCGTCCTGCGGCTGAGGTTCTGCGACCCAGCCGGCCGTCCGACCGCGTACTAGGTCGGACGGCCGGCTGAGCTGCCGCTACGTCAGGCGCCGCTGCGAGGCAAGTCCGGTAGCGGTAGCGGGTCCTGGCCCTCGATCACCGTCGGCGGTTGCTCGAGCACCGGGATCGGGTACGGCCAACTGCGCCGCTAGCTACCCGGCACTGACGAACCGGTCGGAGTTTCACCGGTCAGCGCCCACCACCAGGTGAAGGCCGCGGGGTCGACGCATCGCTCGGCGAGCAGCTGGAGCGCGCGGTCACCGTCCGCCCGGGACGCGACTGCGGCCAGTGCGGTGAACTCACCGGCGGCGGCCAGGCCATCGTCACGGAGGCGGCCGACGTCCCCGGCTGGACGGGTGAGCTCATCCGCACTTCCCCCGTCTGCTGTCACGTGCGTGCCGACGTCCCCACTGTCGCCGACGGTACCGACGCCAACGACACTGCCCGTCCTCTGAACTCGGACGCTGAGCGCCCGCGGACAAGCCGTTGACGGCGATGCTGTGTACTCCGCGCGCCGGGCGGCGACCGGTGCCGGCTGGCCCGTTGCGACTGAGCAGGCGGCCAGCGTCCGCTACCCGGGACGGGGACCCACACCTCGAGCGGCCGCTGGGGCCGCGGGCCGGAGCCGGCCTGGCAGTCTCGTTTCAGGTGCAAATCGTGGCGGGCGCAAGGAATGGCGCGACGCAAGCCGTGGCACCCGCGTAAGGATTGGCACAGCTGCAAGACGTGACATGAGCAAGAGCCCGTGCCAACCCCGTGCAAGTTCTCACCAAGAACTGACACCGCGATCACCTCCGCGCGCGGACGGCACGACGTCGATCGATCGAGCCAGTGTCGTCACCTGCCGCCGTCGCCTGACTCACCTGGACAACTGGCCTCACAAGTGCCCGCCCGCCCCTGCATATACGACCTCTGCCCCGCGCTGAGCCATAGTCTCGAGCCATGGCGGCACCAGCAGCAGGCGGCATCGCGCAGCCGACCCTTCTCATTCCGCCGCTGATCGAAGCGGGGATCGCCAGCGGAAGGTTCTTTCGCAACGGCAGCGTGGTGCGCGTCGTGGCGACCGGACGGATCCACAAGTTCCTCGACGAAGTTCCTGGTCCTGAGCATTTAGCCCAGGAAGCTGTCAAGCGGGCCGCACGAACGAACCTCAAGGTCATCGCCCCGGTCGTTATGACGGCACTAGCCGTCGTAGCGGGTGCGGCTGTCGTCATCAAGAAGCGCAAGACCGCCGACGGAGGAGGCGCGCGCGCCGCGGTGCAGGCCGACACTCCCGAGTGCCTCAGCGACTTCGAGGCGTCCCTGCGCACCTACGTCGACGCCGGCCGCGGCGCCCGTCTTGACGCCGGGATCGTCGATCGGGTCCTCGCGGACCTCGACAAGGTCAAGGACTGGGTTGACGCCGGCAACAAGGTGGCGTTCTCCTTCGAGCAGTTGGAGCCGTTGTTCGATCTGGTGATCCGACACACGCCCGCGCTGGCGCGGGCCTACTCCGTAGCCCTGACCGACTGGGAGCACCCGGACCCCGGCGGCGGAAGCGGGAGCGTCGTTCAGCTGCGTGAGCACCTGGAGCTGCAGAGGAAGATCCTGAGCGAGGCGGCTTAGGCGGTCACGTCCGGAACTGGTGGGCCGTCCCCCGCCCACGGGAAGAACACCCCCCGACCTCCCGGTCGGGCTGCTACCCCTCCGCCGGAAACATGCATCGTGCCGCCGCGGCTCACTCTCCCAGCCGAGCGGCCGCCACGGTGCGGCGAACATCGCCGGTCGGCGGCAGCTCAGTACCCTCCCGGGCGTGGCGGACCGCGCAGTGCACCAGGGTCCCCGGCGACCAGGCGTGACTCGCCCGTGACGCTGCTCGAGACCGCGTTCCCGTTTCATGACGTGTCCCGCCTTGTCGCGGCCGACCGGCGAGCACCCGACCCGGCCTACCAGGCACACCGGTGGTGGGCGCGTCGGCCGCCCGCGCTCGTGCGGGCTGCCCTCCTGGCCGCCAGTCTTCCCGGCGATACTCCGGCGGCGACCTTCTGGCGCGCCTATGCCACCCCCGGTCGCCATCTGACCGGCATGAACGTGCTCGATCCCTTTCTCGGTGGCGGTACCACGCTGGTCGAGGCCGCCCGGCTCGGCGCCCGCGTCATCGGCACCGATGTGGATCCGCTGGCCGTCCTGCTCAACGAGCACCAGGCCCAGCCTGCCGCCATCGACGACGTCCACGCCGCCGGCGGGCAGCTGCTCACTCACCTGCACGCCACGCTCAACCACCTGTGGCCCGAGGTCGCCGATGCCGACGGCTCCCGCTGGACGCCGCTGCACTACTTCTGGTTGGCCCAGGTCACCTGCCCGGAATGCGCCCACACCGCCGAGCTGTACAAGTCCCTGATCATCGCCCGCAGCATCGGGCGGCCGGGCTCGGTCCGGCGGACCACCGCCGTCACCGCCTTCTGCCCGCAGTGCCTGGCACTGCACGCTCTGCACCCGAAGGACACCACGCTGACCTGCTGCGGCCAGGTCCACCCGGTGTCCTCCGGGACCTTTCGGGCCGGCCGCTACACCTGCCCCCACTGCGCTCGCAGGAGCAGTCATGAACAGCTCCAGACCGGCGCCGCTCCCCGCGTCCTGCTGGCGGTCGAGGACGCCCCTCTGCCGCGCGACGACGACCGCCCGTCCACCCACGCTCCGACGGTCCCCGCCTATCGGCGTATCCGTCCCCCACGTCTGCAGGACCGGGCCGCGGTTACCGCCGGCGATGACGCCCTGGCCGCTATCACGCCTGACCCGGTCCACGTCAAGCTGGTCGCCACAGCCGATGACGCGCGTCCCCTCAGCTTCGGCATCACGACCGTCGGCGCGCTGCACACCGCCCGCCAGCTGGCCTATCTAGGCTCGGCTCAGGCATGGATCGACGCCGCCGACAACCTGCCCGCACCCGTCACACGAGCCCTGCGCCTAGCACTGTCGACGACCATCACCTCCAACAACCGGATGTGCGGCTATGCGACCGACTATGGACGCCTCGCGCCGCTGTTCAGCGTGCGTGCCTTCGCCTTGCCCTGGCTGACTGTCGAGTTAAATCCTCTGCACCGCACCGGCGGACGAGGAACTCTGGCCGCCGCGTTGACCCGGGTGGCCAGATCGTGCGAGGACACCGTGCGCCGGCACGTGTTGACCGGGCGCGGCAGACTCACGCCGCTGACCATGACCCTGACGCGCACGACCACCGGACATCAGGTGGCCGGCGCCGACGCCACCGCTGCTCCCACCGACACACCGCCCACCGCTGCTCGCATCGACGTCGCAGCGGCTCATCTGGTGTTCACCGACCCCCCCTACTTCGACTTCATCTCCTACGACGCACTAAGCCAGATCTTCCGCGCCTGGCAACCGCAACCGCCGCTGTGCGGCCGGCCTCTGCTGCCCGACGGGGATGATCCGGTCGAAGCCTTCGGCCTCCGCCTGGGGACCGCGCTCACCTCCGCAACCGCTCGATGCCGTCCGGACGGACTCCTGGCGTTCACCTACAAGGGAGGTGACGACGCCTGGGACGCCGTAGGCATTGCTCTGGATGAAGCGAAACTCCGCGTCACCGCGTTGTGGCCCGTCCTGGCCGATCCACACATGGGTCACCACGCCCACGCCGGGAACTGCGAGTACGACCTGCTCGTCGTTGCCCGCCCGCTTGCCGCCACCGTGCCGCGCACCCACGATGCCCCCGACACGGCAGCCCTGCTGAACCCCCTCCGGCGACGGTCGCTGACCGTGTCCGATGCCGATAGATCGAACATCCGCAGCGCCGTCCGCATCGCCAGGCCTCGCTGGGGAGCGACAGCTCCCTTACCTATTGCCTCCCCGCCCGCCACCCAGTGACAACCGGCGAGGCGGACCGCTGATCCGCGCCACGAGCCAGCACACGCACCACACCACACAGCCCGCACCGGAGGGCCCGCGTTCAGGGCCTGCCGGGCACCGCCGGATGATGCGCCGGACGGCCGCGGCGGTCAGCGCAGCGCCGCAGCCCGGGGCAGATCCCGCGAACTGTCAGACCATCCGCCTAAGGTCCGAAACAGTTCTGTATGCCGGCGCGGTTCCCGGAGGTCTACGTGCCCCGTTTCGACAAGACCTGCGTCACCCAGTTCGCCAGCACCGGCTGCGAGAAGCAGCTGCGCATCGCCCTGCACCCGGACACCGCAGCCCACCGCAGCGAACGTGACGCGCTGGATCTGCCCCATCCGCAGGTGCGCCCCGCCCTGGCCGAGATCCGCAACGCGGGAAACGAGTGGGGCTACAGCAAGATCGCCGACCTGGCGGCGGCGTTCGGCCCGGCCCGGCTGCTGGGTGGTCCCAGCACGCCGATCCGCACCGCCGCCAGCCCCGGCCTGCGATTCGCTGCCAGTGAGCTGCACGAGCACCTGCACCGGGACGTCCACCCCGGCGACTTCCTCGTCGAGACCGAGTTCGACGCCGACACCCGCACTCTGCGTGCCCTGCATGCACTGGACGACCTGCGCACCGACGGCATCGACGCTCCGCTGGAGTTCGCCCGCGTCCGTCCCGACCTCATCGAGGTACTCGCTGCCGACGACCCGGCCGCCCCCCGGACGGTGGTCACCGCCGCCGGCCAGCTCGAGCCGGCCGACCCCGGCGATGCCCGGCTGCGTCTGCGCATCATCGACGTCAAGCTGACCAGCGAGCCCGGTCCGCACTACTTCGCCGAACTGGCCTACTACACGGTCGCCCTCGCCGCCTGGCTGGTCGACCACCAACTGGACACGCGGTTCGCGGTCAGCGGGGATCCGGCCGTCTGGCCCGGCAGCGAGAACGACAGCGCCCTGCACAAAGCCGTGCGCGACGGCGCAGCGCCCGCAGCGCTGTCCACCGCACTGCACGAGGACCTCGAGGTCGCGCCACTGCGCATCTTCCTCGCCGAACTGGCCCGCCTCCTGCACGACCTGCTGCCCCGGGTCCTCGCCGCGCCGTTGCCGCAGCTGCCCTGGGCGGTCACCTCCGGCTGTCAGGGATGCGAGAACCTGGGGCAGAAGTTCAAGCCCCAGCCGGGAACCAACCCCAGCGACTGGGATCCGCGGCACTGCCTCCCGCTGGCCGAGCAGACCCAGGACCTGTCCCGGCTTCCCTTCGTCTCCCGCGGTGCTGCCCGCGTGCTGCGTTCCCGAGGACACACCGACGTGCCAGCCGTCGCCCACCTGGACGAGACCGACAGCACCTTCGATGCGCATCACCGTCTGCGCGGTCAGCGCAGCGTGGTCTCCGCGCGGGCACGCGCGCTCACCGGCCAACACCCGTCCCCGATCGCGTCCGCGACGGCGACGACCGCGGCCATCCCCGCCTTCGCCAAACTGAGGCTGTACCTGACCGCCGACTTCGACCCCGGCAGCGCCATCACCCTCGCCTTCGGGCTGCGCTGGGCATGGCTGGACCGGACATCGCGGTTGAGCAGGGTAGTCAGCCCGCGCGTGCACTACGTGCCCGGCAAGACCGTCGCCGACGAGTGGCCGGTCCTCGCGCTGCTACTCGACGACCTCGACGCGCTGCTGTCCGAAGCGCAGGCGGCCGACCCCCAGGCCACCGCGCAGGTCTACGTCTGGGACAGCGTGACCTTCGACCACCTGACCCGAGTCGTCGGTCGCCACCTGGGCAACATCATCGCCACCGGCCGACTCGGCCGGCTGGCCTGGCTGTTCCCGCCCGAGGAGGTACTCGAAGCACCACAGCTGGCCGGCACACCCGCCGTCAGCGTGGTGCGCGACGCGGTCAAGAACCTGCTCAGCCTGGACCTGGCACACACCTACACGCTGCTGGAGACCGCCCGCCGCTACCACGACCCGGGCCACCCCAACCCGTCGTTCCGCGTACCGCCGTTCTGGCACGACCCGTTCAGCGACCAGATCCCCCCGGAACGGGCGCACCAACTGTGGCGCGGACGGATGACCCCGGGAGCTCCCACCGCCGCCCAGCTGCAGTCGGATCTGACCCAGACGGTACGGGCCAAGCTGGGCGCCCTAGCCACCGTGACCGACCGGCTCGGGCAGGACCTGCGGCCCCGCCTGCGCCGGTCGGCGCCGCGAATCGGCCAACTGCACGGTCCCGTCGACCTGCCCGGCACCAGCCACCTGGGACTGCTGCTGCATGCCCACGCCAAGCTCAACGCCGCTCTCGACGAGCTGGCCACCAGCCGCGTCCGCGCTCTGCCGGCCGCCGAGCGCGAAGCGACCTTCGCCAGCGCCCGCCTCACCCACCGGCTGACCGGCGAGGACGAACGCACCGCGTTGACAACGCTGGGGCACCCGCCACGGCCACACCGCGCGGTCTATGCCCTCGCCGCCGGCAGCCGAGAGGTCAAGGCCAAGGTGGGCGACTTCTCCTGGGCCATCGCGCCGGAGTCCGACGTCGGCCTGCTGGAGTACTCCGCCGGTGCCCTGCTCCGCCGCGACCCGGACCTCGCCACCCGCTGGTCGGGCAACTGGACGGCGCAGCGAGCGCGCTTGACCAAGGTCCTCGGCGTCCGCATCGTCGACCTCGACCGCGACCGCGGCCTGCTGGTGGTCGACTTCGACAACTGGGGAGACTCCACCCCGATCCGCGACGACCTGCTGGACCACGACCTCGTCCAGCTCGACCACGACCTGGTGCTGGATCCGGTGGCCGTCGACTTCTTCACCAGCAAGGTGCACGACACCGTCCGCGCCATCGGCAACCCGCCCACCGCCGTTCGGGAGCCCCGCATCCAGGCCGCGCTGGGCATCAACCGCAATCCGCGCCGCGGCGCACCGCACCCGGTCGAAGACTTCCTGTGGAACGCCCGGGCGACCGCCAGCACCGTCGTTCCGCGCGATACCGCAGCCGCGCGATCAAGCCTCCAGAATCTCGGGTACACCCTCAACCCCAGCCAGTGGGACGCCTGGGAACGGGCGCTCACCCGGCGACTCACGCTGATCTGGGGACCGCCGGGCACCGGCAAGACCGCCACCGTGCGAGCCATCCTCGCCGGCCTGGCCGCCACCAGCACCGGCAGTGCACCGCTGCGGATCGCCGTCGCCGCCGGCACCTACACCGCGGTGGACAACGTGCTGCAGGTCCTCGCGCGCGACCTGACCGCACACTGGCCCCAGGTCGCGCTGCGACGGCTGCGCAGCGCCGGGCGGCCCGCGCCGTCCTGGCTGCCTCACGGCGCCGACGTGGACACCTCCGACCAGGCGGCTCTACAGCAGACCGCGGCACAGCTGAACGGTCCAGACACCACCATCGTCGCCGGAACCACCGAGCAGCTGTTCCGGCTCATCGACCACGCCGCCGGCACCGCCGGACCCCTGTTCGACGTGCTGGTCATCGACGAAGCCGGGCAGCTCGACGTGGCACACGCTCTGCTGGCGCTCGCCGGCGTCGCTCCCGGTGCCAGCGTCGTGGTGGCCGGTGACCCCTTGCAGCTGCCCCCCATCCACGCCGCAGCGCCCCCGGCGGGACTCGAGCCGCTGGTCGGGTCGGTGTACAGCTTCTTCCGCGACTGGCACGACGTCCCTGACACTCCCCTACTGCGCAACTACCGGTCCAACGCCGAGATCGTGGCGCTGGGACAGCGGGCCGGCTATCCGCCGCAGCTGACCGCACACGACCCGCAGCGACGCGTGCGCTACACCATCGCCGGCACGGCTGCGGCGGCGTCCACCACGCCGCCGGACTGGTGGCCCGCCGGACTGCCCTTCAGCTCGGCGCTGCCCGGGATCGCCGATCCCGACCGCCCCGTCGTCTGCCTCACCTATCCCGAAGGGGTATCCGGGCAGTGGAATCAGTTCGAGGCCGACACGGTCGCCGCCCTCGCGTGGTGGTACGCCCACACCCTGGGCGGTGTCGACGCTGACGGCGGTGCACCCGCCGCCATGGCCGCGCACCGATTCTGGACCCGCGGGCTGGGCATCGTCACACCGCACCGTGCGCAACGCGCACGCATCGTCGCCCGACTCACCGCACTGTTCGCCACCGCCGACGCCTCTCCGGGCACGGCGCAGTGGATCGCCGACGCCGTGGACACGGTAGAACGTTTCCAAGGACAGGAACGTGACGTCATTCTGGCCAGCTACGCCGTGGGCGACCCCGACACCGTCGCCGAGGAAGCCGAGTTTCTGCACAACCTCAACCGCTTCAACGTGCTCGCCACCCGCGCCAAGGCCAAGTTGATCGTGATGGCCAGCCGGGAGGTGGTGAGCCACATCAGCGGCGACCTTGAGATCATTCGATCCAGCGAGCTGCTGAAGGACTTCGTCGACACCTTCTGTGCGCAGAGCCGTCCGGCCACCTTGCACTGGCGCGACGGGGAGATCAACCGGGCGGTGGTGGTCGAACACCGATGGCATTGACCCGGCCCGCCGAACTGCGCTCGGCTGTCGATCCGCCCGTCCTCAGACGTCAAGCGAACGGTGCGGGCGTCGCGGTTTCAGTCAATCGCGGGGGCAGTCACCGGCGCTTTCCGGCGACGGGTCGAGGTCCCCTTCACCTTTCAGCGCAGCCGCGAAGCCTCGTGCCGCCGGTCCGGACGAGCGAGCCGCCTGGCTAATCGGGACCGGTATCGGAAGCCGGGCACCGGCCAGCCGCGTTGCGCTGGTGGGAGCCGACGAGTCGACAGCGAACTCAGCCGAGGGGTGGAGGCACCTGCTCGCCGTGGCCTTGACGGCACCGGCCGACCACGACTGGCCCACCGTTCATCCATGCAGCGGTGACGGCTACCGATCCCGCCAACGCCGGATCGGCCGCGTCGACGAAGCGGACTTTGAGATCGTCCTCGAACTGCACGGTTCCCGACGTGAGCGGAACCATGACGTCAGACGTGTCGTCGTGTGAGTGGATCACCGTCACGCCCAGTCCTCGCCGACTCAGCACTTCCAGGGCGCTCAGCACCTCCGGGTCGGCTAGGGCGATGTCGAGATCGGCGATAGAGCGTGCCATGGTGGCCTCCCGGGCGGCGGCGAAGTGGCTTAGGTCACATCCTACGCGTTAAGGGACAAGCTCCTCCTGCGCCCGGCCAGGACGCGGCCGCGGCCGGCCCCTGTGGCACCGGCACAGTTCCGGTCAGCCGCACCTTGGGGCCGGTGGAGCGTGGGTCGGCAGCTCCGCGGCGGCGTCGGTGGACACCGTGATCGGCCTGCTAGTGGTCGACGCACCCTGACCTCGCACCGAGTCCCATCTCGCTGCCACCTCCGGCAGCCCCCACGCCACCGACTGCATCGCCGCCCAGGCCGGGACGAGGGCCTCGAGGGACCTGTGGGACGGCAGATCGGTCAGACCGAGGTTGTACTGGGCGCGGGCTCGGGCCAGCCATTCCCCACTGGCGGCATAGTGGCTGGCTGCACGCCGAAAGTGGACGCGGGCTCGCTCGTCGTCGCCACGGTCGCGAGCGACTTTGCCGAGGCCCAACTCGCAGTCACCGAGCTCGTGCAGCAGACCCCGCCGTCGGTAGAAGTCTGCGGCCCTCCGGTAGAGCGCCTCGGCGGTGCGGTGCCGGTGCATCCGGGCGGCGATGTTGCCCAGGTTGTGGTCGAGGGCGGCCACCGTCGGGCCGGCACTGGCACGCGCGTAGTGCTCGCGGGCCCGGCGTGACAGCGACCAGGCCTGCCGAAGCTGACCGAGCTCCATCAGCACCAAACTCAGATCGCGGTGGACCTCGGCGAGCTTGTCGGTCAGCTGGGGTTCGGCCAGTGCGCCGCGGTATCCGGCGGCGGCGTCCCCAGGAGGGTGACGGCCTCGTGGTGGGCGCCGAGTTCGTTCTCCGCCATCGCCAGGTTGACGCGGCTGTCAGCGATGTCGACGTCGTCGCCATGTTGCCGCAGCAGGTTCAGCGCCTGCCGATAGTCCCGTCGGGCCTCGTACAGCTGGCCGCGCTGCAACGCCACGTTGCCCTGGTACTGCAGCGTCTTGGCCACCTGCCACGCCGATCCGCAGTCGCGATACGTCGCCAGGGCGGCACCGTAGTAGCGCTGCGCGTCGCCCAGGGCGCCGTCGAACCAGGCGACGGTGCCCAGATTGCACATGGCATCGGCGGCGCCGAGGGCATCACCGAGCACGAGGAAGCACGTCAACGCGATCTCATAGCTGCGCCGTCCGGCGGTGGTGTCGCTACGCTGCAGAGCGCTGTTGCCGCGCTGCAGCGCCATGCGCCCGGCCTGCCGAAGGGCGGTCGCCAACGCCTGGGAGAGGTTGGAGTCCGCCGTCACGAGACGGCCGGCGCGTCGGGCAACACATAGGTGACCGGTGCCGCCCAGATCAACGGCGCGTGCCACCGTCGCAGCGCGGCCGTGTCCGCCCGCCGCCAGAGCCGCAGCTGCGTCAGCTGCCAGGCGCGCAGGGCGTCCACCGGATCCGGGGCGCCGTGGGCATCGTCGACCGCCAGTGCCAGCGCGGTCGTCGGGCCCTCTCCAGCCGCCACTCGGGCCTCACCCGGCACCCCGGCGGTCTGATCCGTCGGGAGGGTCCACCGGGTCGCGGTGATCACTCGAGCGCCGGCGTGGATGGCCGCAAGTGTGAGGCCGACCTGTTCGGCGTACCGGCTGTCATCGGCCTGGCAGGCGATGAAGGCCACGCGACGGGGCAGCGGCCACCGTTGCGGTGCATGCAGCCAGACACGAGCGCTGAGCGCGTGGGTATGCCGCGGACGCTCAAGCAAGCGACCGTCATCGGTCTGCATCGGGCGTCGGTCGGCCCACGAACGAAGATCCGGGTCGAACTCCAGCGCGGCCGCCGTCGGCGACAACTCGTCACTAACCGAGACATGGCCCAAGAAGAGCAAGCGACTCCACGCGCCCTCGGTCAACAGGGCGCTGAACTGCTGGCGTGAGCATCCGCGGAGTCGCCCGGCGGCGGCGTCTTCGACGGATCCGCCCGCCAGCACATCGCCGGCGGCGGAATCGAACCGGCGTCGCCATGCGTCAGGCACAAGTTCGGGATAGATGGGCAGCACCGTCGGTCGTGATCGGCTTCGGCTGGGATCCATCACACGCAGCACCGGGCCCTGCGGCCGATGCGGAGCGGCGGGCAGGGGCAGGTCGACCAGGGAGGCCGGACTGATTCCGCCGCGTACTCGGGCGACTTCGACGAGCCGTCGGTCCATGCCGTCGACCGTGAGCAGTTCCCACGGCACCGCACCGAGGTCGGGGCCAGGGGCGATCACGACAGTCGGCACGCCTAATCTGTCTGCCCGCGGCGCGGATGCGGGAGCCTCGTCGCCGGCCGCGTCGACCGCAGGCGAGCGGCCGGCCGACGGGGTGCTGGCCGCGGCACCGTCCGCGGTCGGGGCGGCCAGGTACTCCCGCAGGACGTCCGGCAACAACAGCTGGCCGAGGCCGGCACACAGCTCGCTGTTGGCCGCCGGATCCACCAGCGGGCCCACCCAGGCCCGCTGCAGCGATTCGGCGACGGCGCTGACCTCCAAGTCGGCCAACTGCTGACCGATGTCAAAGAGGGTCGACCAATACGCCTCGTGGCCATCGTCGTCCAACGGCGGAGTCTCCTGCAGCAGGTCCCGTTGCCTCTCCAGCTCGCGGCGCCGCCGCTCGGCCGCTTGGTCCCGGCCGGGCAGTCCTTGGTGCAAGCGGTGCAGCAGCGGCTCCACCTCCGCCCAGGGCCGTGCTCCGGCATCGACGAACGCGGTGCCACGCTCCCCGCTGCCGGGCCGGGCTTCGCTTGACGACGGCTGCGGCGGAACGCGAACGCGCGCCCAGGTCTGAGGCGAAACCCGCGCTTTCACGGCCTGCCGAGCCGCGTGGTCATCGCCGTCGACAGCGGTTGCGGTGGTCCACCAGTAGAGGCTCTCCCCGGCCCGCCACAGGCCGAGCCACCAGACGGTCGGCGATGTCCCCGCAACCTCGGCGTCGCCCGGGGTCGGCCGGCTCACGCCGCTCACCCTCCCGGCCATGGGTCTGCAAGCAGCAACGACCACAGCGGAACGGCCCGGTGCGACGGCGGGGGCGGGTCCGGGCCGACGACCCGCAGCCGGTCGGCCTCCTGGTCATAGGGCGCCAACTGCAGCTCCCACCCACAGCGGACACGGGCCGGAGCCCGAACGGCCAGGGAGCCGATGACCTCTTCCGGCTCGCCCACCGCACCCTCCTGCTGACGTTCTCTCCCGGCCCACGGCAGGGCCCGACCCACCACACTCAACGCCGGCGCGCGGGCCACGTCGACGCTCCCGACGGCTCGAGCGCGCTCCATCAGCTCAGCGAGCAGCATCGCATCGCTGGCCGCCACCTCGAAGGCAGCAGCGGCCAGCGAGCCCGTCTCCTCACGCCAGTGAGCCCTGTCATCGGGCCGGTCGAGGTCGAATCGCGTCGCGTCTAGAGCCAGCCACGCCGGCAGCACCATGGTGCGTCGCTTCGCCGATTCCCGCGGCCAGGTCAGCCCCCAGTTGTGCCGGCAGCGGGCTAGGGGCATCCACAGCCCGAGGGCCCGGTACGCCGCGGCCGCGCGGCGGTAGTGACGCCGGGCGGACTCGATGTTGCCTTGGGCTGCCGCCACGATGCCGCGATTGGCCTGTAGCTCCGCAGCCTGGCGCGGTTGCTCGGCTCTCCGGTAGAGCTTCTGGGCCCGGCGGTAGTAGTCGTCGGCCCTTCCCCAGTCAGAACGGCCGGCAGCGACGACGCCGAGGTTGTGGGCCACGGTGGCCTGACCCACCAGCGAGTTCAGCCGCGCGTAGAGCCGCTCGGCCTCCTGCAAGCACTCGGCGGCCTGGTCCCACCGCTTGGCGTCGCAGGCGACGACGCCGAGATTCACCAACGTGCCAGCAATCTCCCGGTCCGCGCCCCGGTCCCGATAGGTCCGCAATGCCGTGCCGTATCCGTCAGCCGCGGCTTGCAGGTTGCCTATCCGCCGGTCGAGACTCGCCAGACCCCCGAGGAGCCTGGCCCGGTCCAACTCCATCCCCATCTGCGTGAACAGAGCGAGCGCTTGACGAAGGCACCACCGGGCCCGGGGGTAGTCGCCGACATGCAGGTGCACATAACCGTGATTGGTCAGGACGTCGGCCAGTTCCTTGGGCATGCCTGCGTCCTCGTACACCGCCCGCGCACCGTCGAGCAGATCGCTGGCGACGGCGAAGTCCCCTCGCTGGCCGGCGACCGCAGACATCGTCGTCGTCGCAGCCGCCCATGACAGCCGTTCATTTGCATCCAGGGCAGCCGCTCGGGCGGCCTCAAGACGGTTCCAGGCAGCAGTCAGCCGTCCGGCTCGTTCATCGAGGACAGCAAGATTGATCCGCACGTCCAACACCGCCTCGCTGCGGCCATGGCGGCGGAAGAGCGTCAACGCACGCCGGTAGTGGCCGGCGGCAACATCCAGTTCGTCACGGCGGCGGGCGACCTGGCCCAGCGTCAGGCGGACGGCTGCCTCATGCAGGTCCCGATCGGCGGTTCCGTCTCCCGAGACGGAAAGTGCCGACTCCAGCAGTCGCGTCGCCTCGTCAAGGCGCCCTTGCCGCATGCGGACCAGCGCGAGATTGTGCTGGGTAGACGATCGCGGCAGCTCCAACCCGGTACGGTCAAGAACCTCGGCGGCACGTTCGAACTCGCCCGCCGCAGAGTCAAGGTCACCGGCCTGCCAGGCACGAAGTCCAACGTCGTTCGCCGCCGCCGCGGCCTCGAGCATCTGTTGCCTTGCCCTGGCCGGCAGCGCGCCAACGGAGGCCTCCTCCGCCCCCCGCTCCCCCACCCTGCTGACCGTACGGCACCCATCGGCACTGAGATCGTCTGGCAACATCCGCACATGCTGCTGAGGACGTACGACCTTGACGACGGATCAGTGCTCGTCGTCCCCCACGTGCACGATCCCGAGCCTTCGACCGACGCGCCCGTGCTCAGCTCGTTTACGGACTTTGTCCAGTCAGCGCTGGCAAGCGGCATCATCGGCAACGCCGGCTACTCGATGCTGATTGCCCTCGCGACGCGCCTGCGGCAAGGGGGCTTCATATCTGCGCGGAGCCGCCGACCCACGATCTCGGAGATGAGCCAAGCCGTCCACGAGAGCCTGACGGCGGTCGGCGTAACCGCAATAACGATCACCAGTGTCCGTGAAGTCACGGGCGGCAACTGGTCGGCTGAGGGAACGGCAGACGGTCGGCCCTTCATTGTCCAGGCCAACCCAGACGGAGCGGTGAGGCTGGTCCGCATTCGGTGAACCACCAGCAAGCTTCTCGGCCCGAAAGAAGGAGCCCGCTGTCTCCGTCCTAATGCAACGTCTTGTACGCGGTCGGCGTGAGTCCGGCGAACGCCCGGAACCCGTGGCATGAGCGAAAGCTCCTGCCGGTTGCCGGGTGGTGAAGCGAGGAGGGTGTCGCACCCCGCCAGCCCGCACGGACAACCGTCCCGTTCCCAGCGCGGCATGACCAAGCCGTCCACGCCTCTGCCTAGCGACCGCTGCCGGCGGTGAGCAGCATGACAACCGTCGTGCTCCCGAAGGCGACAAACGCCGCCGCGAATGAGGCGCCGCCAGCGAGAGCTCCGAAACCCACCATCGCCGCAGGCATGAATACGTCGTCGCCCAAGCGCTGCATAGAGGAAGATCCTTAGAGGGCCCAGCGGCGGGTTTGCTCGGCCGTCCTCAGGTGACATCGCTGGCCCGATCGGTCCGGGGCGGACGGCCGGTATACGAGCAGGTGCCTGCGGATGTGCGCGGCGTAGCCGCCGCGTCAAGCAGCGTCGAGCACGGCCAGATGGTCGGGCGACAACGACAGCTCAAGCGCGGCGACGGCTGCGGCATAGCGTTCCGGCCTCGTCGAGCCGAAGAGCGGAATGATGCGAGGCGAGCGCTGCGCAGCGAGCCATGCCAGAGCTACCTGTCCGGGCTTGACACCGAGCTCCGCGGCCACGTCGTCCAACGCCGCGAGCCTACGGAGGGCAGCGTCGCTCTCGTAGGCCCTGGCCATCTCCGGGTGGTCGAATCGTCGCGCCGCGGGAGCGTCGTACAAACCCTTGAGCACCGGCGAGTACGCGATCAGGCTCAAGTCGTCCCGCTCTCGGAGGTAGTCCAGTTGCTCGCAACCGGTAAGGCCTGGCTTGTCGAGTCCGGGCCGGGGCTGAAGATACGAATGCTGCTGCTGCAAGGCGACGGGTTGGGGCCACCCGTTCTGTTCGCATAGGCCGCGGATCCGCTCCACACGCCACGTTCGAACGTTCGACCAGCCCAGGTAGCGGACCTTGCCCTCGGACACAAAGTTCGCCAGCGCCTGCAGCGTCTCCTCCAGCCGAGTGGTCCGGTCATCGACGTGGACGTAGTAGAGATCGACGTAATCGACATCAAGCCGGCGCAAGCTGCCCTCGAGCGACGAACGGAGCGCGGCCGCCCCAGCACCGACGAAGCGAGCGCGGGACACGTCGGGGTGCGCGACGTCGTCCGGCCAGACCTCCTCGGGGTTGGCCAGCAGCGCGCTGCCCTTGGTGGCCAGGAAGACGTCGTCCCGGCGGCCACTACGCGCTAGCCAACGTCCGACGACCTCCTCGCTCTGGCCTCCGCTCGTACCCCTCTCCTGCCACCACGCGTAGCAGTCCGCAGTGTCGAGGAAGGACCCGCCGTCATCGGCGTACCGGTCGAGCAGGGCCATCGACGCTTCAGACTCTGCAACCGTGCCCATGCCCATGCAGCCCAGCGAGAGCGCGCTGACCTGGACGCCAGTCCGTCCCAGCTCGATGGTGTCCATGTTGCGTCCTCCCATGCCATCACGAGGTCGATCTGTCCCAGGGGCAGTCGGGCACACTGTCGTGCCGGCGCCGCGCTGCGGGCGCGAGGCGCCAGCTCTCGGGTCGCGTGTGGCCGTCGGAAGGTCCGCGGCCGCGCGCCTCCGTCGAGGGCACATGCACGACGGGTGTGCGCCGCCCCGGCGACGTCTGCGGCTCGATCAGCGTCCTAACCGAGCGATGCAACCACCCACCCAGACGACTCTGTCATGCTGCTGGTTTATTGTCCACCAGCGAACCAGGTCGCCTGGCGTATTGTTGCCAACCGCGGCGACTCCGCAATGCGGCGGCCGATGAGCCGCAGGCTGCCCTGAAAGGGGATCCGCACGCTAACCCGCGCCCGGCCGAACGTGGCAGCGAGGCGTTCGCTGCAGGCGCCCCGGGGCGGGCTCGACCGCCGACGCCTGCTCCTGGTCGCGGCGAGCCGCGGGTTGAGTTCCCCGGACTCCTGCGAGCAGGTCCTCGCCGGCAGCGCTGGCCAACTCCAGCGTCCGCCCGACTGTGACGCTAGGTCCCAGCCGTGCGCGATCGGCTTGATCTGACCGAGACCCGAAACAGAGCAGACGAAAGGGCTGGCCGTGCCAGGCGGACGTGCCGTCTAGAACAACCGCGATGGCGACCCGGCTGCCTGGCAGGTCTTCGTTGTGGTGGCTGAGCTCGGAGCAACCCGAACAGCACGTTGCAGTACCTCCGGCTTCCTGCCGAGGAAGCATCGATGCAGCGGTCTTGCTCAAGCCGCCTCATGCCCATCGTCGCGAGTCCGGAGCCGCGGCGGGCGTTGAAATGCGTTATCGAGGCAGTCTTCTTGCCGCCGCCACCACCGATATGCGGTGGGTCACAAAACGTCCATTGACTCGCAAGCACGCGACGTGCACGCTCCGTCAAGCAACCCACTTGGGCCTACAGCATGCGGGTGCGTACGTTGGCGGCCGCCGGCAGGTTGGTGATCAACGGTGTACCAGCCGCTTCTACGCAGCGGTTCGTCGCGCAGGTGAATGAACGTCAGGACCCCGTCCGGTGCGCGGTGGGCCAAGGTTGGGTGAGGCGATGGACCGGCCACGGATTCGTCGCGCGGCTTCGTAGCGAGGTCAGCGTCAGGTGATGCGCAACGCCATGTCCTTGCCGTAGTCGCCCACCTCTCGTTCCCCCTCAGTCTGTATTCGTTGAAGGCGGAGCGCACTCCGGGGTGAGGCGGTCCTGCGCCGTCCGGTCTCCTCGATCGACAATGATCTTGTCAACGGTCGGGAGGGCTGTGATGGGCCCTCGACGCTGAACACTTGGCGTCCATCCTCGTCCAGCCCAGTCGTTGATCACTCGGGAGACTGTTCCGGTCGGAGCGTGACGCTCAAGAGTCTTCGCGAAGTGCCCGGCGAGGTCGGCAAGCAGGGATAGGCACAGATGGGTGTCCGTGGCAGCCAGTGCCTGCACCTTCTGGGCGGCTGACATGTAGTGGTCCTCCAACCGGTCAGGGACGCTGCCGGTCAACTCGTGCAGGCCGAGGTGGAGCATGACGAACTCGATGACGTCGTGGCCAGGGTTGCTGTGCTCAGTCACTGTCGATACCTCAGTTGACGCAGGGGCGGATGACTCTGGCATCGGCGGGTGTCCGGACGGTTCGGACCATTTGTCAGTCGCAGCCGGTGAGCCTTGCTGATGTCGATCCGGTGATCAGCCGATCGATGGCGATCGCCATGCCCGTCGCTCGCTGTTGGCACGGTGGTCGAGTCAGCCGACCAGGGTCTCCATCGAGCGGTGCGCCGTAGGCGAGGTCTCGGGTCAGCCCCCGCCGCTCCGCTGTGGCGCCACACTGCCGCGGTCCGGTCCCGCGTCGTAGGTGTAGAGGACGCGGCCAGGAGGAGGCGTGCCGTTCCAGACGGGCGTTCCCGTCCCAGACTGACGACACCATCGGAGCAACGGGTGAGCCCTGTCAGTCGGGGGCTCGAGGCGCTGCGCCGAGGCTCTTCGACGTCGACGTGCGCGTGTGCGTCTCGGCGCGGTACGTGGTGCCGGGTGATGGGGTCGAGGGGCGGCAGTCGCCGGCGCGGGCGCGGATCGTGCCGATCGGTGCCAGGGGTCGGTGCTGACCCGGCCGGAGTCCCGGAGGGATCGCCGCTTTCGGCGACAGCGCTCGTCGGCAGCGGTCGACGGAACCGGGAGCTATCGACGAAGGCGGCTTCTGGGGTGCGCGGGGACTCTGACCGTCGGAGGCAGGGTCGTGGGACCCTCAACGGGAGCCCGTTGATGTGGACGTGATGGCGTCGACCACGTTTGAACTTTCCTGTGTGGGCGCTCGATCGTCCACCGAGCAGCAGTCGAGGCTTGGCGCGGCGCTCAAGTTTCGCTTTTCGGGCGGTTCCCAACAGCCTGGCTCATGCAGCGACGCTGCTCTAGCGTGACCGCCGCGGGTAAGCGGCGACGCGTCGCTGCCGTCACCGCTCAGATTGGCCAAAGCGTCCATGCGTCAGGGGAATGCCGTGACTGCTACGCCGAAGCATCCTGACCAGGTCGCTGCTGAGGCGCGTTCTGCGGTGCTGAAAGCGGCTCGGGACGCGCTGCCACAGGCGTCGAGCAAGCCGCTGGAAGGCAAGACCGACGTCGGCGATGGGACGGGCCACTTGGCGCAGTGGACAGCGCGAGTGGCCCTGATGGTTGCCGCGGAGCAGGTGGCAGCGGAGATAGGTCAGTTGAGCCAACGCCAGGCGGAAGCCTCTGACGCCTCGGGCGTTCAGACAGCCGCGCCCTCACCGCAGCCGGACACCTCCCCCACCGACCCTGCGCAGGTCTCACAGGCCAGCCCGGCACCAGCGTCCGGCTCGTCCTCGCCGCAGCGCGACCTCGCCCCGACAGCCGCGCCCTCACCGCAGCCGGACACCTCCCCCACCGACGCTGCGCAGGTCTCACAGGCCAGCCCGGCACCAGCGTCCGGCTCGTCCTCGCCGCAGCGCCGGCCCCGACTCCTGCTGGTCGAGCACCGCGATCTCGTTGCCAAGGACTGGCCGTACGCGCATGTGTTGTGGAACTTGCAGCACCACGCCCAATCGTTGAGGCAGCGGAGTGACCTCGTTACTGAGGCCATCAGCGACTTGGATGGCCTCGAGCCGACTCCTCCAGGCACCGACGAGGACCTGAACTCTCTCGCGTCCAGAGATGATCTGTTGCTCTTCACCAGTCGGCGCCGCGGCCTGGGCACCATCCCCATCACCGAGCAGATCTCCGCATATACAGCGTCGGCCGCGGACGTATTGGGCCTCCTGCGCACCGACTATGCGCTCTCCAGCAGCGCACTCGACGTCTCGAGCAGCACCCTCACTGCGGCGGTAGCGAGCGCTCTCATCGCTCAGCCCGTGGATGTCGTCGTAGACGGATTCCACCTGGTGCAGGAGGAAGGGCCGGTACACACCGCGCTCAACGCGACCTTGGCCGTCGACGCCGCCCTCGCGGTGGCGCAGGCAAACCTTCAGCGGCGGCTCTTCGACTACAGCGAAGACGACAGGCCGCAGGTCACACGCGCCCGCGAGCTCGATAAGGAGGCCACGGCGATCCGGGCCGCTTGGGCGGCCACGCTGACCAGCCTCACGACGGCACCCGCTGAGGGACTCCCACCGTTGGCTGCGGCAGCGGTTCAGGCCGCCATCCGCGATGTGCCGACGGGCGTCACCCACGTCGTGCACCTGTCGCTGGACAGCAGTGGAACCGATGTCATCAGCCGCCGTAGCCTCTTCGGGCCGAGCGGACGGCTGCGTCTCGTAGGTGGGGTGACCGTGTCCTGGCTACTTGTCACTACTGCTGCAGGCACCGGCACCGGCGCGCTGATCGGTGCGGGCAGCCGCTACCAGGGGTGGGCGACTGACTATGACCTCGGCACCGGTGCCTTCGCCGGCGCACCCATCGCGGCCTTCGCGCCACTACAAAGGAAGGCGCAGGCTCAGCTTGCAGAATCGCCGCCCGCGGACGTCGTGCCGACAAAACCAGCGCTGAAGATGAGATGGAAGTCGTCGGAGACCGCATCTGGCCTGATCGTCGCCGGACTGGCCGTTGCCGGCGCGGCTTGGTTGTTGTTGGACGGGCTAAGCAAAGTGCTGTGACCTGGTGCCGCCCTGCGCAGAGACGATTGAGCGGCTGAATCTCGGCGGGGAGCGGATCGTTTATTGCTGCGGTGCGTCGTCGCCCGAGCTGGCATCGCTTGCTTGTCGAGCGGCCGTGGCGGGCAGGGCCAGGAGCAGGGCGGTGGCTGCAAGGCCGGCAGCCGCGCCAAAGGCTGCGTGATAACCGTCCACCGACACGGCGGTGTGCCCATCGTTGTTGGTCGTGGCCAGGCGAGTGAGAAGGGCCAGACCGAGTGCTCCGCCGACTTGCTGGGTTGTGGCGAACAATCCCGAAGCGACTCCTGCATCGCCGGCTGGCGCGGAGCCGACGGCGACCGCGGCAAGTGAAGGGAAGGCGAGCCCAAAGCCTGCGGCGATGAGCAGGCCGGCGGGCAGCACGTCGGGCAGGTAGGAGCCGGATGCGGGGATGCGGGCCAGCAGGGCCAAACCAGCGACGATCAAGACCAGCCCAACGACGAGCACGGGTCGGAGACCGAGCCGGGAGGTCAGGCGGGCGGTGAGGACCAGGGACACGATGGCGATCACCATGGGTACCGGTAGGTAGGCCAGCCCGGCCTGCAATGGGTCATAGCCGAGCAGGTGCTGCAGGTAGAGCACCCCGAGAAACTGGTAGCCGAACAGCCCGGCCACTACCAGCACTTGGACCAGGTTGCCCAGCCCGACGGATCGGCTGGTGAGCAGCCGCAGTGGCAAGAGAGGTGCTGCGAATCGTGCCTGGCGGGCGAGAAAGCCGGCCAGCAGCCCGACCGCGGCCAGCGTCAGTAACCCAGCAGTCATCGCGCTGGTGTCGGTAGACAGCACAACGAGGACCGCGAGCATCAGCCCGCCGGTGACCAGCAGCGCACCCAGCAGGTCCGCGCGCCCACCGCTGCCAGGCGGATCGGGCACAAGGCGGTGTACTCCACGCAAAGCGGCCAATCCAAGCGGGACGTTGACGAGGAAGATCCACGGCCAGCTCAGGCCGGTGGTCAACAGCCCGCCAGCGAGCAGGCCAACCGAGGACCCGGCAGCGCCGACGAATCCGAATGCAGCGAGGGCTTTCCCCCGCTCCCCGGCCTCGGGATAAAGGGTGACGATCATGCCTAGGACGACCGCAGAGGCCAGCGCGCCACCGACGCCCTGGACGAACCGGGCGGCCACCAGAACCTCAATACGGGACGCCAGCCCGCAGGCCAACGAGGCGGCAGTGAAGGTAGCTAGCCCGCCCAGGAGCACCCTCCGGGGCCCGAGCAGGTCACCCAGGCGGCCGGCGAGTAGCAGCGACCCACCTAGCGCCACGAGATAACCGTTGACCACCCATGTGAGTGCCGGTCCCGACGTCGCCAAGTCCGCGCCGATCACCGGCAGGGCGACCGCGACGATGCTGCCGTCAAGGATGATGAGGAACTGGCTGGCGCACAGCAGCCACAGGGCAGCCCAGCGGCGCCGTTCGACTGTCTGCGGGGCGGCGGGCGGTGACCAAGGGACGGGGTCGACGGCAGGCACTAGGCATCTCCTCAGGGCACGGTTTGTGACAGAGGAGATCGTCTGGAACCATCTTGACGTTCACAAGGAGGCACTTCTTTGTCACGCAGGCACATCGATGTGTCCACCAGCGGGTCAGCGGCTCCTTCCGCGGCTGAGGTGCTGCAAGAGGCGTGCCCGCTGCGGGAGGTGCTCGACCGGGTGGGAGGTAAGTGGAGCGTCCAGATCTTGGTTGCTGCGGTGCGCGGGCCGATCCGCTTCACCCAGCTCGAGCGGTCCATTGAGGGTGTCAGCCGCCGAATGTTGACCCTCACCTTGCGCAACCTCGAACGCGACGGCCTACTCCAGCGCACTGTCTACCCCACCGTGCCTCCGAAGGTTGAGTATGCCGCGACCCCGATGGCCCGGGAGCTACACACTCACCTGGTCGGTCTCACCGACTGGGCTGAACGACACCGGGCCGATGTTGCAGCAGCCCGCCGCGCTTATGACCACACCACCGAAGCGCGCGATCGAGAGCTTGGCCATGTCAGTGGTGTCGCGGAGGCAGACCGACGGACGTGAGCGCATGGGTGTGGATCAGCGACTGGGACCAGCGGTATAGAGCTGCTCGATGAGCCGCCGGGCTCCAGCCTCGATCGGATCCCGTTCGGCCATCAAGGGGTGCGCCGTCCAGAGCGCTCGCCACTCCGCGAGGGCGCGGGCGCACTTCTGGCAACTGGGCGCGGTTTCGCAGGGCGGGTGTTCCTCGGCGCGCAGGTACCAGGCTGCTCGTGCCTGGCTGCTGTCGTGCGGAACGCGGGTTCTCCGGTTCAAGGGTTTGTCCCTTCAGGATGAGCCGGCCGACGTGAAAGGCCCAAGAACTCGATGGGGCGTGTACGGTGCCACGAGCCCCATGGTACTTCGCCCGTGGCGAAGTGCGCGACGGCCGCTGCCGACGATGACCGGCCGAGCGGGATCCCTCGACACGAGGTTCGACCACTACAGCCCCGCACCCAAGCCGGCCCCGACCAAGCCCACGGCGTTCCGGACCGCGGGATCGCAAGGCTTCCTGCAGCACCTCCGTCTGGGCACATCACCTCCGCACATCAAAGAACCCACGGTGCATACGCCCGTCGGAGACTGACGGACAGGAGCTACGGTGACCAGGCGGTAACGTTCGTGACCGTTCGGCATTGGCCCGCTGGGTCGTCAAGCGCGCCTTAGCTCGCTGCTGTCCGACAAAGGGCTCCGTCCTGCGCCAGGCGCCGCAATGCCGCGAAATCCTCCACGCGCTGGTTCGACCTACCGTCTCCTAACCTGCGCCGACTGCCGTCGAATGATTAGTGCAACGACTCTTGGGTGAGGGTGCCGCCTGGGCGAGGTGACCGTGGCGGCACCGGGGTGGAGACGATGAACGAGCTCGTGGTCTGGCCGTAGAGCAGGAACTGGTCGAGCACGCCCTCGAGCGCCTCGATGGCGGGGACGTGGACGCGGAGCAGCAGGCAGTCCTCGCCAGAGATGCGGTGGCACTCGCTGACCTCGGGGACCTGCCGCGCTAGTTGCTCGGCCTTCGGCAGGCTGCCCGGCGTCGGGCGTAGCCGCACCCAGACACTGACCGGCAACCCCAGGGCAGCGGGGTCGATGTCGAGCCGGTACCCGCGGATGACGCCGGCCTCCTCCAGGCGGGCGACCCGCTCGCGCACGGCCGGGGCGGACAGGCCGACGCGCCGGCCGAGTTCGGCGGCACTGAGGCGTGGATCCTCGCCGAGGGCGTCCAGCACCCGTCGGTTGACCTCGTCGACCAGGTCCTTGCCGGTTCGAAGGCCGATGGCCGGTCGCGGTGTCCGGACAGGGCTCACGATGCCTCCATTGCCTTCGATCGCGCCTGGTCACTGCGGTCCGGGCCTTCGACGATAGAGCGGTGACCTCACCTCCCGCAGACACGGGCACCGGCGGGGGCGGCGCACCCGACGGGGACCGTCCCGGGCGCCCGGCGGCTCGATCCGGGGACCGGGTACCGCCGCACGTCTACTTCGTGGTCAGTGCGGTCTTCCACTACCTGGGGCCGGCGTTCGCGGTGCTGCTCTTCGCACGGATCGACGTGCTCGGGGTCGCCTGGCTGCGCATCGCCTCCGCGGCGTTCGTCTTCGCGATCTGGCGGCGCCCGTGGCGCACGTGGCGCCGGCTCGACCGCCGCACCCGATGGCTGCTGGTCGGCTGGGCTTCGGTCCTGGCGGTCATGAACAGCTGCTTCTACGTCGCGATCGACCGGCTACCGCTGGGCACGGTCGCCGCCATCGAGTTCCTGCCCGTCATCGCCCTGGCCGCGCTGGCGGTGCGCACGCGCCGCAACGTCGCCGCCCTCGTCCTGGCCGTGGTCGGGGTGTACCTGCTGACCGACGTGCGCCTGGTGGCCGAACCGGTGGGCATCGCCTTCGCCGCGGCCAACGCGGTGCTGTTCGCGGTCTATGTCCTGCTCGGTCACCGGGTGGCGCGCAGCGAGCAGCTGCCGGGCATCGACGGTCTCGCCCTGTCGATGCTGCTCGCCGCGGTCATCGCCCTGCCGATCGGCATCACCGACGCCGCCCCCGCCTTCACCGACCCGGTCGCCCTGGCGGCCGGGATCGGCGTCGGGGTGTCCTCCTCCGTCATCCCCTACGTCTGCGACCAGCTCGCGATGCGGCGGCTGCCCCGGGCCACGTACGCGCTGATGGTCTCGTTGCTGCCTGCCACGGCCACCGTGATCGGCGTCGTCGTGCTGACCCAGGTCCCCACCGTGCTAGAGGTCGTCGGAGTCCTGCTGGTCATCGCCGGTGTCGCCCTGCACCGTGAGCGAGCTGCCACCGCATCGGCCCCGTCCGAGAGGACCGAGGCGCTGTGACCGGCCGGAGGAGTCAGATCCGGCGCTCGCTCGATGAGCGATGACCAGGAATGCAGACCGGCCAATCTCATCCGCGTGTGCACTTCGCTCTCCAGCAGGGCGAGTTGGGGTCCGCCACCGTCGACAGCGTCCTGCTTCGCGTCGAAAAGGGCGGACCCACAGGCCAGCCGCCCACGCATGATGGACCTGTTCGGCAGTTCACCGAGTGTCGATGGCGCGCTGGTAGGCGTTGAGGAAGGCCGTGCTCTGTTCGACGGTGGACGCCTCGCCCGGATTGCCGCGAGCAGCCCAGACGGCAAATGCGAGGCCGACTACGGCGATTTCGGGCTGGGCGATCATGCTGTCCCAGTCATGCACAGCCATGGCATCGACACCGCGCCACCGCAGGTTCTGAGACCCAAAGTCACCGTGCCGAGCGCCGTGCAACGGCCTCGAGCTGGACGGCGAGGGCGTTGCACGTCGAGGCGCTGACTACGCGTGGATGGCGTGTGTGCCATCAAGGGCACCGCTGGCCACTGTCGGCGGCGGCCAACGTCGCATGCGGTGTGTATCCATCTCTGCCGTGCGCACGACTCAAGGTCGGGGCCAGCCCTCCGACAGCTTGATCGTGAGTAGCACTCCTACCTCAGTCCACCCGACTCCGATCGCTGGCCGAGAGAGTGACTTCTATGCCGTCTGCGCGTCGGCTCGAGAAGCGCTCGGGGAGGCGGTGGACCTACTGCTACTGCACAACGAGCAACCGGTGCGAGGCAACCAGCCGCGGAGATCGCTGAATCCCATCACCGTCCTGTTGGCGGTGGCCGCCTGGGAGCGTTTTGTCGTGGACATCAGGGCGCTGAGCGCGCTGAGCGCCAAGCCGTGGCAGGGACCAGGGCTGGATCGCCAACTGCAGGGAGCAGCCCACCTGGCCAACGCGGTTCCCGTCCTCGCCATCGCCAGCGGCGGGCTGCTCCCAGCGACCTGGCACATCCGCGTCTACCGGGGCTGGCGTGGCAAGACGCCGACGAATCCTGTGCTGCTCGCCGGCGCGGACGCCACCGGCGCGCTCAACGGAGAGCTGAGCGAAGCGGTCGCCGACTACGTCAAGCTGCGTCACTCAGTCGCCCACCGGGCGTACGCCCAGCACGCCTACCCGGGAAGCTGGTGGGACGGCGATGCTGCCAGTGACACCGTCCAGGCCGGGGCGGCTCGATCGGCCCTAGCTATCTTTCTGCAGCTTATCGATCAGAGCATCGAGGCCATCTGCGCTGCCCTGCAAGCCAGCGGCCGATCAGTTGATCCTCAACTGGCGTCCTTGCCGGCGTGGTGGTTCCGGACCAATCCGCCCTCGGGCGTCCGGGGTGTTGCAGCACCCGGGCAACTGTGGGGACGTGCAGACCTTCACCGCTTGAACATCTGACCTGCTGACGACAC
The DNA here is from genome assembly GCF_054050255.1 of Geodermatophilus sp. SYSU D00700. Taxonomy (NCBI): domain Bacteria; kingdom Bacillati; phylum Actinomycetota; class Actinomycetes; order Geodermatophilales; family Geodermatophilaceae; genus Geodermatophilus; species Geodermatophilus sp. SYSU D00700. The sequence goes on from NZ_JBJGZA010000023.1 coordinate 62,063, forward strand.
GGCCCCCGGCTCACCGCTTTCCTAGTCTCCGCATGCGTCGTGCTGGCCTACGTCGGGTTCGCTGGGAAGCCATGCCCGTCCGGCCGCCCCGCCGCAGCCGCGGGCGGGCACTTGCGCGACCACTGAACGGCGCCGGCGAGGGCCCAGCTCGAGATGGCGGTCTGTGCGTCACGAGCGGTGGTCGATCGGTCAGTCGGCGCTCATGACGGGCTGACGCAGGATGGTTCTTAGTCTGGCGGGCTCGGTTTTGCGGGCGTCAGAGAGGTAGATCTCGTGATGGCGCCCTGTCGGCTTTAATCCGTTCGCAGGAAGGAATGTCTGATGAAAGCGCTCAAGGACGGGTCCTTCATCGTCGTACGGGCCGACGTGCAGGATCTGGGCGCTGCGGCCTTCCGCGTAACGGCTGAATCGGACATGCTTGAGCGCCGACAACCGTTTCTTCTCTGCAACAGCCAGGGCGTCATCGACCATCTCAGAGGTGATCCACTCGGGTTGCGCGATCATCATTGTCCAATCCCACTCACTCTTGTCGCGGGTACGGAACACCTTCAGGTCCTCTGCTGACCACAGCCCCTCAAGCGGCGCCACCGTGTGCACTCTCCCCGTCGCCTTCCGTCCCACGGCTCGGACCGCATAGGACGTCGCATACAGGGCCTCGACCGCCGCGCGATAGGCCGCTGACCTGTTGGGGTCGCCATGCCCGTCGACCATGAGGAATCCCATCTCAGGCACATCGACGACCTCGAAGTGTTCAGGTCTCGGCGCATAGAGGTCACTGCGGTCCTTCTTGAGGCTGTACGTCATCCGAGGGCCTCCTCCCAATCCGCTACCGCGCCGGCGCTCTGGACCGACTCGGCCCCCGACTCACAGGGCCGCATCCGAACGGCATGGCGACAAGCGCCTCGACTGTCGGTCGCTGGAGCATGCCGCGTCGAGTAACTCGACGCGGGACGGCACCTCACCCGTCCGCCCTCTGAGTCAGTGCTGGTTGTGACCGTGGGAAGTTGAGCTTCTTGACTCCTTCCTCCCGTACGGCTCCGCCGAGCATCACGGCAGTGGAACGACTGCACCGAGTCAGCGGAGTTCATCGGTGCGCCCGCGGACCGCGCTGCCGTAAGGCCGGCCTCGGCACCTCCGGCGGCAGATTCGGTCGTTGACCCCACCGCGGTGACGGTTGTGCGGCAGGACCCGAGCGGCGGATGCGCTCGCATCCACCCCGGCCACCGCCGACGTGCGCACGGCAGACCAGTGCGGACAGCCGACACGCGTACGCGATGCATCAAGATTCTCAATCGACGACGCACAGTCGCCCCGCCCGGAGGCGGACACGGTTCGGCATCGCTGACAATGCCGTCACATGTTCTTGCCATCTTGTTCGTCAAACACCGAGCCGAAGCTGAGCTGATCGGCAACCTGGTAGGTCTGCAGCATGACCCCGCTTCCGCTGCGGCGGGTACTCACCAGGCGCAGGGTGCGGGGCGCGACATCCTCGAACAACCGATACCCGCGCCCGAGTAGCACGGGGAAGATGAGCAGACGATAAGTGTCGAGGAGGCCGGTCCCGACGAGGGAACGCGCCAGCGCCCCGCTGCCGTGAATCTGCAACTCGCGCCCAGGCTCCCGCTTGAGCTCGGCGATCCTTCCCAGCACATCACCGTCCACTCGAACGGAGTTGGACCAGGACACCTGCTGGAGAGTGCTCGTGACGACGTACTTCGGCAACGCGTTGAGCTTTCCTGCGGCCTTGTCGTCGGGGTCGGACACATTCGACCAGTACGGCTCCATGATCTGGTACGTCTTCCGACCCAACAGGAAGGCGTCGGCCCTGTCGAAGACCTCATCCATGAACTGCCCGACCTCGGCGTCAAAGAGCGGCGGAAGCCAGCCGCCCAGCTCGAAGTCGTTGCTGGGATCCTCCTCCGCGGCACCAGGGCTCTGGTAGACGCCGTCCAGGGTCACGAAGGTGGTGGCGCTGAGTTCCATGGGTGGTCTCCTCCGCGTGCATCTTGTCCCCCGCCCGGTCCGCTTGGCCGGTCAGCCGTGCCGGCTCCATGGCCCGCAGCAAACGAGATTGGCTCATCGGGTCGTGCCCCGACCGGACAGATCCGGATCGCGGCAGGACGCCCTCGCGGCCAAGCGGCATGCCCGGATGGTTTCAGCGGCAGCCGGTGGCAGGGAAGGCCCACCACGGATGGTCGTTATGCGCGGTCCGCATAAGCCGATCGGATGGGACTAGCACGTTCCGGAGGGCTGGGCATATCGAACGGTGCCACGGTTGAAGCAAGGTCATGCCGAGGGAGCACTGCCCCTGACCGTGGCCACCCTGACGACCGACGTCACGAACCGGCCCGATGAGTCCCCGCATCTGTCCGTCGGCAGCGGTGCGTCTACAGCGCCGAGAGAGTGGCTCTCGCCTCCCTGGCCATCGTGCGGTGTGTGCTCCAGCAGCGGCCCGGGCCGGGGCAGGCGGCAGCCGCTGCTGACCATGCGGACTCACTGGCCAGAGAGCGTGCCTGCTGCTGCCCGTGTCGCCGGCCGGAGCCTTGGGGCCTCCGCCGCTGACACCGTCCCGCGTCTCTGCCGGGCGGTAGCCCGCTCAGCTGCCTCCCCCTGCGCTCCTCGAGTGGGTACATCTGCACCTAGTCGGGCGGAACGACGCGGCAACAGACTGGTCCGTGTCCGAGCAGGAATGGCGCACCGGCTCACTGGCATCTGCTGTCGCCATTGCGCTCAGTGGTGCCGGCATGAGCCGTTCAGTGGCCGCGACGGTCGGGTCGTGCGCATGACTGCAGCGGGGGCTGCTGGTGAGCGGGACGGGGCACCGCTGTTCCGCTCCTGCCGGGCGCACTGCACCGTTCGAGAGGAGAGCGAACGACATGAACAACCCACGAGACAGCCAGGCGCCCGCGGTCGCCGGTCGCCGCGAGTGGCTAGGCCTAGGGGTGCTGGCACTGCCCACGCTGCTGCTTGCCATCGATGTCAGCGTTCTGTACCTCGCGCTGCCGCAGCTGGCAGTGGACCTGGGTGCCGACGCGACCGAGCAGCTGTGGATCACGGACATCTACGGCTTCCTCATCGCCGGCTTCCTCATCCCGATGGGCACTCTCGGCGACCGATGGGGGCGCCGGAAGCTGCTGCTGGCGGGAGCCGCTGCCTTCGGTGTCTTCTCGGTCGTCGCCGCGTTCTCGACCAGCCCGCTCATGCTGATCGGCGCGCGGGCCGCCCTGGGCATCGCCGGCGCGACGCTCATGCCGTCCACCATGGCGCTGATCGGCAGCTTGTTCGTCGATCCGCGCGAGCGCGCCAAGGCCCTGGCGATCTGGTCGAGTTGCTTCATGGGCGGCGCCGCCCTGGGCCCGGTCGTTGGAGGCGTTCTGCTCGACACGTTCTGGTGGGGAGCGGCGTTCCTCCTCGGCGTGCCTGTCATGGTCCTGTTGCTGATCGTCGGACCACGGGTGCTGCCTCGTGACGACACCTCCGCGGAGCCGATGTCGCTGGACTCCGCCAGCGTGCTGCTGCTGCTGTCCTCGGTGCTTCTCGCGGTGTACGGCATCAAGGAGCTCGCCGTGCGGGGCGGCACAGTGCCCGGGCTCGCGCTCGCTGCCGGGCTCGCCCTCGGTGCTGTGTTCGTCCGTCGGCAGCGGTCACTGCGGCACCCGCTGCTGGACTTGGGCCTTTTCCGTGAGCGCACCCTCAGTGCCGCCGTAACTGTCGGGGTGGTCACCGGCATGGTGATGGGAGGCATGGGTTTGCTCGTGAGCGTCTACCTGCAGACGACCGCGGGGCTGTCTCCGCTGGCTGCTGGACTGTGGCAGCTGCCTTCCACGTTCGTGATGATCGCCGCGGCCATGACCGCGCCTGCGGTGGCAGCCCGTTTCCGACCGGTGTCCGTCATCGCGGCCGGGCTGGTCGTGTCCGCGGCAGGCTTGCTGCTGTGGACGGCGCTGGCCGCAGGTGCTGGGCTTGCGGTGCTCGTCTGCGGATACGTGCTGCTGGCCGCCGGCATCGGGCTGGGCCTGCCGCTTGGACAGGGCCTGGTACTCGAGTCGGCCCCGCCCGAGCGCGCCGGTTCTGCCTCGGCTCTGGCCGAGACCGGCGGCGAGCTGGGCCTCGCGCTCGGCATTGCGACCCTCGGGACCGTGGCCGCAGCGGTCTATCAGAGCCGCGTCACCGTGCCTCCGCTGCCGGAGAGTGCAGCCCAGACGGCCCGAGGGAGCGTCTCCGGAGCTCTCGATGTGGCGGCGCAGCTGCCCTCGGACACCGGACGCCTGCTGGAGGACAGCGCCCGCACGGCCTTCGCCGACGGGCTCGGCGTGACCGCCGCGTTGGCTGCCGTTCTGCTGACCGGCCTGTCGATGATCGTGCTCAGGTTGCTCGGAGGCAGGCAGTCGCCATCGGCCCCTGGCCAGGGACAGGTAACGGCAGAGCGCCGGCTGGATGGGTCGGCGAGTCCGGAGTCCGGACCGGCTAGTGAGAGTCCTGTCCGGCTGTGATGTCTCTGTCGTGACCGTCGCGACGGTCGACCACTCCGGCCGCTCGGCTCGGACTCGAGCCGAGCGGCCGGAGCTCCATGACAACTGGGTACGGTGCAGGCCCGGGCGAGGACCAGTGGGAGTGCCGTGCCGCACCCCAACTCGCGCAGAAGCCAGAGCGTGCATGGCAGTCCGTGCGAGACCGCCAGCACATCGTGTCCGGCGGAACGCCTGGTCGGCCGCCACGGGAAGCCGCACGGGCACCGGGTCATGGGGGCATCGGCGCGGACAGCGCCGAGCCGACGGGAGTGTGCCCCGGGCGAGGGTGCAGCCAGGACGCCGGCGGAGGTGCAACCGCCCCCGGTTCAGCCGAGGCTCTCCTCGTCCCCGGCCAAGACGGGGTCATCGACCACCGCCTGAAGATTGACTTGGACCTGTTCGAGGAGGTCGACGAGCTGCGTGCGCAGCACCGGGGGCAGCCCGCGCGTCGCGCTCTCGGCCACCTGCTGCCAGGCGTCGGCGATGTGCGGCACGAGGCCGCGACCGCGCTCAGTCAGCACCAGCCGGACGCGACGACGATCGCCCGGGACCGGCTCACGGGTGAACCAGTCACCGCGTTCGAGTCGGATGAGACTTCGGGTGACCGTAGGCGGTTCCACCCCGAGTTGGTCAGCCAAGTCGCTGACGGTCAGGCCGTTCGGCGCTTGGCCTAGGACCCACAGGAGCACGTCTTGACCGGGATGGAGCCCGAGCCGCTCCAGTTGGGCCGCCTGTGCGGCGCGGTAGAGCCGAGCCACCTTGACGAAGGTCCTGTTGGTACGCGTCGCCTCCTCAAAGTGCATCGGACGACCATATGTCCGAGACGAAGCATGGTCGGCTAACTTATAGTCGGCTAACGAACAGGTCATGAGGACGGAGGACGACATGGATCTTGGCCTTGCTGGACGGACTGCCCTGGTCACCGGGGCGTCTGGGGCTATCGGCTCGGCCATCGCCGCGGCGCTTGCGCGGGAGGGCGCCGCCGTCGCGCTGGGCTGGCACACCAACCAGGCGGCTGCCGAGACAGTCGCTACGCGCATCGCCTCGGACGGCGGCCGCGCCGTCGCGGTCAGAGTCGACATGGCCGACCCCGCCTCGGCGGGAGCGACGGTCGCGGAGGTCACCGATACCCTTGGCCCGGTCGCTGCGCTAGTCGCCAACGCCGTTCATTGGCCTCTCGAAGGCGACGAAGTGTCGGCGCTGTCCGCCGGGCTCGAGCGGAATGTCCTGGGCACGATGGCGTTGATCGACGCGGTGCTGCCGGGCATGCGACAAGTCGGCTGGGGCCGGCTGGTCCTGATCAGCAGCGACATCGTCGCCCAGCCGATGCCCGGCTTGACCGCCTACCCGGCTTCCAAGGCCGCGCTAGAGGCCGCAGCTCGCGCGCTGGCCGTCCGGGAAGCAGCCGCCGGCATCCTCACCAACGTCGTCCGACCAGGCTTCACACTCACGGACAAGGCGCTCTCCTCCCCCAGACTCGGGCAACGCGCCGTCGACGCCGAGTCCGCCCGCACTCCGACAGGACGCATCTGCACCCCTGACGACGTCGCCTCCGCCGTCGCCTACCTGTCCTCCGCCGCCAACGGGCACATCAACGGCCAGACACTGTCGGTTGCAGGCGGGCGTGAACTCACCCGGTGAGTACCGTGCCGGATGATCGATGGCGCGGGCACCGCTGCCTGCCTCGGGCCCGTCGAGCGCCGGTGACCGCCCACCTCTCCCCCC
>NZ_JBJGZA010000024.1:0-67652 GCF_054050255.1 Geodermatophilus sp. SYSU D00700
CGGCCGGGGCCCCGCGGGGGGGGCGCCGCCCCGGCAAGGGGCCCCCCCCCGCCGCACGCCCCGCCCCCCGGCCGCCCCCCCCCCCCCCCCCCCCCCCCCCCCCGGGAGGGGCGGCCGCGGGCTCAGGCGGCGGTGGCCTCGGGGACGGCGCGGCCGTCGCGCAGGGCGCACAACAGGGCGATGTCGCGGGCGTGGCCGCGGTCGGCGCTGGGGGTCTCGACCACCACCGGCACGCCGGCCATCGACGGGTGGGTCATGAGCTCGGCGAACGCGGCCACCCCGATGGAGCCCTCGCCGATCGTGGTGTGCCGGTCGCGCTTGGAGCCGCACTCGTCGAGGGAGTCGTTGGCGTGCACCAGGCCCAGCCGGCCGGGGCCCACGGTGGCCTCCAGCGCGTCGAGGACCGCCGTCGTCCCGCCGGGGGTGGCCAGGTCGTGCCCGGCGGCCCACGCGTGGCAGGTGTCCAGGCAGACGCCGACCCGCGGGTGCATGTCCAGCGCCGCGAGGTAGGGGCCGAGGTCCTCGACGGTGGCCGCCAGCGACCGGCCGCCGCCCGCGGTGGGCTCGACCAGCAGCCGCGGGCCGTTGTCGGGGAGCGCGTCGAGCACCGGCAGCAGCCGCTCCCGCAGCTGCCGCAGCGCCGCCTCGTAGCGGTCCTCGTCGACGGCCGACCCGGCGTGCACGACGACGCCGCGCGCGCCGAGCTGCACGCCGCGGGCGAGGTCGGCGGCGATCACCTCGACGGAGCGGTCGACGGTGGCCGGGGTCGGGGAACCGACGTTGACCAGGAACGGCGTGTGCACGAACGCCGGCACACCGCGCTCGGCCAGCCCCGCGACGAAGGCCGCGTCCTGCGCGGGGTCACCGGCGCTGCGCCGCCAGCCGCGGGGATTGCCGACGAACACCTGCACCGCCTGCGCGCCGACGTCGTCGGTGTAGCGCAGCCCGCCGGTGGCCAGGCCCCCGGCCACCTGGATGTGCGCCCCGACGGGGGTCGCGCTCACCCGAAGCTGAGCAGCAGGCTGACCTCGCTGCCCTGGTCGACGACGGTGCCCCCGGCGGGGCTCTGCCGGTACACCCGGTCGCCGGTGATGAAGGTCGACGTGGTGACCTGCAGACCCGCCGCCTCGAGCGCGGCGGTGGCGTCGGCCGCCCGCTGCCCGGTCACGTCGGGGACGGTGACCTGCGGGACGCCGATCGACACCTGGATGGTGACCTCGCTGCCGTAGGGGGCCTCCTGCCCCGGCGCCGGGCTCACCGCCATGACCGCGCCGGTGGCGACGTCGGCGCTGCGGCCCTCGGTGCGCACGACGGTGAAGCCGAGGTCCTCCAGGTTGGCCTGCGCGGCGTCGGCGCCCTGGCCGACCACGTTCGGCACGCCGACCGGCGCCCGGCCGAGGCTGACCGAGACCGTGACCGGCTGGTCACGGCGCAGCTCGGTGCCCGGCTCGGGGTCGAAGCCGGTGACCGCGCCGGCCGGCACCTCCTCGTCGTACACCTCGGTCTCGGTGAGGACGATCGGGACGCCCCCCAGCCGGTCCCGGACGGTCTCGATCGGCTGGCCCACCAGCGCGGGGTCGACGGTGAAGCGCTCGGGACCCTTGGACACGACCAGCTCGACGTCGGTACCGCGGATGGCCTCGCCGCCCTCGGGGTCGGCGGAGATGACCACGCCCTCGGGCACGTCCTCGCTGAACTGGTCCTCGGCGAACACCGGGTCCAGGTCGGCGCCCTGCAGCAGGTCGACGGCGGCCGCGCGGTCGCTGCCCACGATCTCGGGCACCTGCGTCCAGCGGCCCGAGCCCATCCACCAGCCGACCGCACCGACGGTGACGGCGAGGAGCAGCACGACGGCCAGCGCCAGCCGCGCCCGGCGACGGCGCAGGTGCGGCGCCAGGCCCGGCCGCAGCGCCGGCGCGGGACGGCGGCCGCCGACGTCGGCGGTGGGGCCGGCGCCCATGCCGGGCAGCATGCTGGTGCGCCCGGCTCGGCCGCCCGCCGTCGATCCGGACCGGCCGCTGCCGAGCACCGCGGTGCCGGGTTCGTCGGACGCCGGCTCGCTCGGGTGCCGCCGGGCGGGCCGGTTGGTCGGGCGGATGGTGGCCGGGCCCGCCGAGCTGCGGCCGGTGGGCACCGGAACGCGGGCCAGGCCCAGGTCGGTGCGCACGTCCTCGAGGTCGGCGAGGAACGACCCGGCGTCCAGCGGCCGGACGGCCGGCTCGCGCCGGGTGGTGCGCTTGACGAGCTCGTCGACCTGCCACGGGACCGCCGGCACCTCCGAGGAGGGCAGCGGGACGTCGTGGTGCACGTGCTGGTAGGCCACCGCCAGCGGGGTGTCGCCGCCGTAGGGCGGGTGACCGGTGAGCATCTCGAACAGCACCAGCCCGGCGGCGTAGACGTCGCTGCGGGCGTCGGCGCGGCCGCGCTCGAGCTGCTCGGGGGAGAGGTAGGCGACGGTGCCGATGAGCACCCCGCCGGTGTGGCTGGTCTGGCCAGTGCCGGTGAGCGCCCGGGCCAGGCCGAAGTCGGCCACCTTGACCGTGCCGTCGTGGCCGATGAGCACGTTCTCGGGCTTGACGTCGCGGTGCACGATCCCGGCGCGGTGCGCCGCGGCCAGCCCGGCGAGCACCGGCTCGAGGACGGCGAACGCCTCGGCCACGGTGAGCCGGCCGCGCGCCTGCAGCAGGTCGCGCAGCGTGCGACCGCGGACCAGCTCCATGACGAGGAACACCAGGCCCTGGTCGCTGCCCTGGTCGCTGACCGAGACGACGTTGGGGTGGCTGAGCATCGCCGCGGCGCGCGCCTCGCGGGTGAACCGGCCGACGAAGGTCGGGTCGTGCGCCAGGTGCTCGGCCATGACCTTGACCGCGACGGTGCGGTGCAGCCGCAGGTCGGTGGCGGCGTAGACGGTGGACATGCCGCCGCGCGCGAGTCGCTCCTCGAGGCGGTAGCGCCCCTCGAGGACGAGGCCGACCACGGGGTCGGTCACGGCGGTGTCCACGCGACGAGTCTAGGAGCGACCGCCGCGGAAGCCGTCCGCACACGCGGACCGCCGTGCCGGTGGGCACCCTCCCGTCACACCGGTCACGGCAGGGCCCGCGGGGATCAGGGTCCCTGATCGTGCGGCGTCCTCCCTCACGGTGGAACGTGCGGGAGGACGCCCGACGATCAGGTCACCTGATCGTCGCGCGGGCGTCGTCGACGCCTCAGTCGAGCGTCAGGCCGGGGTAGAGCGGGTGGGCGGCGACCAGCTCGGCGGCGGCCGCGCGGGTCTTGTCGGCCAGACCCGCGTCGACGGCGTACTTCGCCTTCGAGGGCGAGCCGTCGCGTGTCGCCGTCGGGCTGGTGTGGGACAGCACGTCGACGACGAGCTCGGCGGTGCGGTCGAACTCGGCGGCGCCGAAGCCGCGGGTGGTCAGCGCCGGGGTGCCCAGCCGGACGCCGGAGGTGTACCAGGCACCGTTGGGGTCGGCCGGGATCGCGTTGCGGTTGGTGACGATGCCGGCGTCGAGCAGCGCGGACTCGGCCTGGCGGCCGGTGAGCCCGAAGGTCGACACGTCCAGCAGCACGATGTGGTTCTCGGTGCCGCCGGTGACCAGCCGGGCGCCGCGGCGGGACAGGCCCTCGGCCAGGGCGACGGCGTTGTCGACGACGGCCTGCGCGTAGCCGGCGAACTGCGGGCGGCGGGCCTCGGCGAAGGCAACCGCCTTGGCGGCCATGACGTGCGGCAGCGGCCCGCCGAGCACCATCGGGCAGCCGCGGTCGACCGAGTCGGAGTACTCCGGCTGGGCCAGCACGAACCCGCCGCGCGGGCCGCGCAGCGACTTGTGGCTGGTGCTGGTGACCACGTGGGCGTGCGGCACGGGGTCGAAGTCGCCGGTGAAGACCTTCCCGGCGACGAGGCCGGCGAAGTGGGACATGTCGACGACCAGCGTCGCGCCCACCTCGTCGGCGATCTCGCGCATCCGCGCGAAGTCGACCTTGCGCGGGTAGGCGGAGTAGCCGGCCATGAGGATCAGCGGGCGGAACTCGCGGGCCCGGGCGGCCACGGCGTCGTAGTCGAGCAGCCCGGTCGCGGCGTCGGTGCCGTAGGAGGACTGGGCGAACATCTTGCCGCTGATGTTCGGGCGGAAGCCGTGCGTGAGGTGACCGCCGGCGTCGAGGCTCATGCCGAGCATCCGCTGGTCGCCGAGGGCGTGCCGCAGGGTGGCCCAGTCCTCGTCGGTGAGGTCGTTGACGTGCCGGACGCCGGCCCGCTCGAGCGCCGGGGACTCGATCCGCTGGGCCAGCACCGCCCAGAACGCGACCAGGTTGGCGTCGATGCCCGAGTGCGGCTGGACGTAGGCGTAGGGGGCGCCGAACAGCTCGCGGGCGTGCTCGGCGGCCAGCGCCTCGACGGTGTCGACGTTCTGGCAGCCGGCGTAGAAGCGGTGGCCGACGGTGCCCTCGGCGTACTTGTCCGACAGCCAGTTGCCCATGGTCAGCAGCACCGCGGGCGAGGCGTAGTTCTCGCTGGCGATGAGCTTGAGCGAGGCGCGCTGGTCGGCCAGCTCGGCGCCGATCGCGTCGGCGACCCGCGGCTCGACCTCGGCGATGACCGACAGCGCGCTGCGGTAGGCGGTCGAGGCGGCGGTGGCGTCGAAGGCGGGGGTCACGTCGGTCATGGGAGGGCTCCTGCGCGGTCGGTGGTCGGCTCTGCCCAGGCGCCCGGCGGGGGAGGTGCAGGCCGCTCCCCGGTGGTGCCCCACCTCGATGCGCCAGTCACGGCCCGCTGCCGATCCTAGCCCGCGACGGCCCCGCGGCCGGGCTGCGTCCTAGGCTCGGACCGTGCCGTCCGACCAGATGCAGACGATGACACCGGCCGAGGTGGCCGACGTCCTGGGGGTCTCGCCCAACAAGGTCCGTCAGCTCGTGCGGGAGGGCAAGCTGCTGGCCGTGCCCGGCAGCGGCAACAGCCGCATCCCCGCGGACTTCCTGCAGGACGGCGCGGTGCTGCGGCACCTGCCCGGGCTGATCACCGTCCTGCGCGACGGCGGGTTCAGCGACGCCGAGGTGTTCGAGTGGCTCTTCCGCGCCGACGAGTCGCTGCCGGGGACGCCCGTCGAGGCGCTCCGCGGCGACCGGCACACCGAGGTCACCCGGCGCGCGCAGGCCCTGGCCTTCTGAGGACCAGGCACAGGAAGCTCTCCGCACGTATCGGCGACCGATACGTGCGGAGAGCTTCCTATGCCTGGCGGCGCCGCGTCCTGAGCCGCACGGCCTGGGCGCTCGCGAGCCGGCGGGCGAACACGCCGAGCCGGCGTGGTTTGGACACGGTCACCCGCCGGTCGAGCACCCGGTAGTCGGCCCGCTCGATCTCGGTGAGGATGCCGCCGTAGAGCGCGGTGGCCGCCCGTACGCAGTCGCGGGACTCCGGCGCGAGCATCGGCGTCCCGGGAGCGGCGTCGTCGTAGCGGCGGCGCACGATCGCGACCATCTCCTGCATCAGCGCCCGGAACCGGGCGTCGTACCGCTTGGCCTCGAGCTGCACGCGGGTCACGCCGTGAGCGGCCATGACGTCGGCGGGCAGATAGACCCGGCCGCGGTCGGCGTCCTCGGCGACGTCGCGCAGGAAGTTGGTCAGCTGGAAGGCCTCGCCCAGCGCGATGGCGTGCGGGGCGGCCTCCTCGCGGGTCACCCCGGGCGCGGTGCCCAGTACGGGGAGCACCTGCAGGCCGATCACCGCCGCCGAGCCCCACATGTACCGGTCGAGCGCGGCGATATCGGCGTAGCCGGTGACGGTGAGGTCGCTGGTCATCGCGGCGAGGAAGTCGACGAGGTGCTCGACCGGGATGGCGTACCGGCGGTAGGTGTGCACCGTGGCCAGCCGCACCGGGTCGTCGGACCAGCCGGCCTCCAGCTCGGCCAGCAGCGCCCGTGACCAGTCGGCGAGGTCGGCCTCGGGGTCGGCGCCGGGGTGGTCGACGAGGTCGTCGGCGGTCCGCGCGGCGGCGTAGAGCGCGTGGATCGCCGGACGGCGGTCGGCGGTGAGCAGCCGGGTGGCCAGGTGGTAGCTCTTCCCGTGCTCGGCGTTGACCGCCGCGCAGTACCGGTAGGCGGCGTCGAGCCGGGCCTGCCGCTCGGCCTGCGTGAGCGGCCGCTCGGTGGCGGTCATGCCCGCACCGGCCCGGTGATCCGCTCGGCGGCCAGCCGGCCGGAGATGACCACCATCGGGACGCCGACGCCCGGCTGCACCGACGAGCCGGCCAGCACCACGTTCTCCGGCCCGCGGCGGGGCAGCGTGGGCGTCCGGAACGGGCCGGTCTGCCCGAACGTGTGGGCCAGGGCGAACGGCGTGCCGGCGGCCATGCCCTGCCGGGCCCAGGTCAGCGGGGTGTCCACGTGCTCCACCTCGATCGCGTCGGTCAGTCCGGTCCAGCCGCGGGCCTCGAGCACGCCGAGCACCTCCTCGCGGTAGCGCGGGGTCAGCGCGTCCCAGTCGATGCCGGGGTTGCCGCCCGAGTGCGGGTCCAGGTTCGGCGCGGGCGCGACCACGCTGAGCACCTGCCCGCCGTCGGGGGCGAGCGAGCGGTCGGTGACCGAGGGCATGCTCACCAGCAGGCTGGGGTCGCTCATCGGCCGGCCGTCGCGGGTCAGCTCGTCGAACACCTCGCGCCAGGCGGCCCCGAAGCTGATGGTGTGGTGGGCCTGGCCGGGCAGCTCGCCGCGCACCCCGAGGTGCAGGGTGACGCAGGAGGGCGAGTACACCGGCCGGCGGCGGGAGAGGCCGGGCACCAGCCGCTCCGGGACGTCGGCGGTGACGACGACGGCGTCGGCGGGCAGCCGCTCACCGCCCGCGAGGCACACCCCGGTGACCCGCCGGCCCCGGACCTCGAGCTGCTCGACGGTCGTGCCGAACCGGAACACCACTCCGGCGTCCGCGGCCGCGGCGGCCATCGCCCGCGGCACCGCGCCGATCCCGCCCACCGGGTGCCAGACGCCGGCGCCGATGTCGAGCTGGGCGATGACTGCGTAGGCGGCGATGGCGCGGAACGGCGAGACCCCGGCGTAGAGGGCCTGGAAGCTGAACAGCCGCCGCAGCCGGTCGTCGTCGAAGAAGCGGGCCACGTGCGCCGACAGCCGGCCGAACCCGCCGCGCCGGACCAGCGCCCACAGCTGCGGGCCGAGCAGGTCCAGCGGGGTGTCGAGGTTGCGGTCGATGAAGGTGGTCAGCTGCAGCCGGTAGAGCTCGGCGAGGTCGGCGAGGTACCGGCGCAGCGCGGCGGCCTCGGCCGGGCCGGCCAGCGCCTCGACCTCCGCGGCGAACGCGTCGACGTCGGCGTGCACGTCCAGGTGCGAGCCGTCGGCGAACTGCGCCCGGTAGGTGGTCTCCAGCGGCACCAGGGTCAGCCGGTCCTCCAGCCGCTCCCCGACGGCGGCCAGCGTGTCGGCCACCAGCTCGGGTGCGGTGAACACCGACGGGCCGGTGTCGAGGACGTAGCCGTCGCGGGCGACGACGCCGGCCCGCCCGCCGGGCCCGTCGGCGCGCTCGACGACGGTCACCTCGCGGCCGGCGCCGCGCAGCCGCAGCGCCGTGGCCAGGCCCGCCAGGCCCGCGCCGATCACGACGACCCGGTCGGTCGCCCCGGGGACGGTGCGCACGCTCAGGCGGTCCGGGAGGTCGCGGCCACGGCGAGCGCGTCGAGCGCGGCGCGGGCCTCCTCGGCGATGGGCGCGTCGGCGATCGCGGCGCGGGCGGTGGCGGTGCGCTCGGTGATCCGCTCCTCCACCCGGGCCCGCGCGCCGGTGTCCTCGATGAGCCGGCGCAGCGCGTCGAGCTCGTCGGCACCGCAGTCGGGGTCGCCGAGGCACTCGCGCAGCAGTCGGAGCCCGGCCTCGTCGGCCTCCTCCTCGGCCAGCGCGATCAGCAGCGTCTGCTTGCCCTCGCGCAGGTCGTCGTCGGCGGACTTGCCGGTGACGGCGGGGTCGCCGAACACGCCGAGGACGTCGTCGCGGAGCTGGAACGCCTCGCCCAGCGGCAGGCCGACCGCGGTGTAGACGTCGGCGGCGCGCGGGCCGGCGCCGGCGAGGGCCGCGCCGAGCTGCAGCGGGCGCTGCACGGTGTAGCCGGCGCTCTTGTAGCGGGCGACGGTGAGCGCGCCCTGGGCGCCGGGCAGCCCGCCGGCGGCGCGCAGCAGGTCGAGGTACTGCCCGGCGGTGACCTCGGTGCGCATGGTGTCCCACACCGAGCGGGCGCGGGCCAGGGCCGGGCCGGAGATGCCCGAGCGGCGCAGCAGCTCGTCGGACCAGACCAGCGCGAGGTCGCCGACGAGGATCGCCGCGCCCACGCCGAAGGCGTCGCCGTCGCCGGCCAGGCCACCGTCGCCGTGGCGGGCGGCGAAGCCGACGTGCGTGGCCGGGCGGCCGCGGCGGGTGAGCGCGCCGTCCATGACGTCGTCGTGGACCAGGGCGCTGACGTGCACGAACTCCAGGGCGGCGACGGCGCGCAGCACCGCGGCGTCGTCCTCGGCCGGGCCGGTGACGTCCTCGGCCACCCCGCGCCAGCCCCAGTAGGCGAAGGCCGGGCGCAGCCGCTTGCCGCCGTCGGCCAGCGCGCACACCTCGTCGACGACGGGGGTGAGGGAGGGATCCATCCCGGCCAGCGTGGCCCGTTGCTCCTCGAGGAAACCGGTGAGCGCGGCCGACACCGCGCCCCGGATGCGGCCCAGGTCGGCGGCTGCCAGGGAGGGCGGCAGCGGCCGGACCACGGACCCTCGTTGCTCCGCCGCGCCGGTGATCACGCGGCCAGTATCGCCCCACCGAGTCGCGCGCGTCCTGTTCGGGTGGTCGCTCACGGGACCTCCTGCCGCTTCCGTACCGGTACCGATCTCCTTCGCCCCGGGCCGCGCGGACGGATGCAGGAGGCTCGACGGGGACGCCCGTACCCTCGGACCCCGTGACCGCCAGCGTCCGCGAGCTGCTCGCGACCTCCCGGCCGACCTGGTCGTTCGAGTTCTTCCCCGCGAAGACCCCCGAGGGCGAGGCCCAGCTGTGGACGGCGCTGCGCCGGCTGGAGCCGCTGCGGCCCTCGTTCGTCTCGGTGACCTACGGCGCCGGCGGCTCCACCCGGGAGGGCACCGTCGCGGTCACCGAGCGGATCGCCGCGGAGACCACGATGACCCCGCTGGCGCACCTGACCGCCGTCGGCCACTCCGTCACCGAGCTGCGCCACGTGGTCAGCCGGCTGGCCGCCGCCGGCGTGCACGACCTGCTGGCGCTGCGCGGCGACCCGCCGGGCCGCGACCCGCAGGCCGAGTGGGTCAAGCACCCGGAGGGCCTGCAGTACGCCGCCGAGCTGGTGGAGCTGATCCGGTCGATGGGCGACTTCTCGGTCGGCGTGGCCGCCTTCCCCGAGCGGCACCCGCGCTCCCCGGACTTCGACACCGACGTCGAGATGTTCGTGCGCAAGTGCCGGGCCGGTGCGGACTTCGCCATCACGCAGATGTTCTTCCGCGTCGAGGACTACCTGCGGCTGCGCGACCGGGTGGCCGCCACCGGCTGCGAGGTGCCGATCATCGCCGGGGTGATGCCGGTGACCAACGCCCGGCAGATCACCCGGATCGTGCAGCTGTCGGGCCAGGCTTTCCCCGAGGACCTCGCCGCCCGCTTCGCCGAGCTCGACGGCGACCGGCCCGAGGACCGGGCGGCGGTGCGCGCCTACGGCGTCGAGGTGGCGACGGCGATGTGCCGGCGGCTGCTGGACGAGGGCGTGCCCGGCATCCACTTCATCACCATGAACCGGTCGACGGCGACGCGTGAGGTGTACGCCAACCTCACCGACCCGCGGACCGGCACCTCGGTGCCCTCGCCGCTGGCCGCCACCCCCTGACACCGGTCCCTAGACCGGCACCCGGTTGCCGGGCGCGAGCAGCTCCGCGGTCATCCGCGCGGCCCGTCGCAGGGCCACCCGCTCGGCCATGTACCCGCCGACCACGCCGATGACGGGCAGCTGCGCGAGGGCCCGCGCGCCGATCCGGCCCTTGGGCCGGGCGTCGAGCGCCTCGTCGATGCGGGACAGCAGCCGGGCGGCCCGCCAGATGGTGCGGATCGCCCCGGCGAGCCCCGCCCGCTCCTCGCGGGCGCCGAGCGCGGCCTCGGTGTAGGCGCCGCGCACCCGCTCCAGCAACGGGCGCACCCGGTCGGGGGGCAGGTCGCGGGCCAGCAGCACCCGCGAGAGCAGCGACACCCGCTCGGCGGGGTCGGTCACCCCGTGCTCGCCCGCGACGCCGAGCACCACCAGCGACTGAACCGCCGTGCCGACGGTGTTCTGGAGCGGCAGCAGGTCGGCCAGCCGCCCGGCCAGCCGGGGCAGCCCGCCGGCCGCGGCGGCCACCATCGACGCGCGGTCGGCCCACCACGCGTCGCGCTCGGCCACCGGCGACCCGGGCGGGCGGCCCAGCCGCTGCACGAGGGGCGCGGTCAGCCGGTCGACCCGGCGCAGGACGTCGACGACGACGGCGTCGCTGAGGGGAGGGGCCATGGGGTGGAGGTACCCCTGACCGCGGTCGCTCCATGCGCGCCCGCTCCCTGCGCCGACCGACGTCGCACCGGAGGGCTGGCCCGGCGCTCGTACCGTGGCGCGCATGTCGGGGTACGGGCGCGCCCGCCGGTGGGGGGTGCTCGCCGCCCTGCTCACGGTCCTGGGCGCGCTGCCGGCCGTCGTCGCCGCACTGCCGGCCGAGGACTCCGACGTCCCCGCGGCCGCCCTGCGCGACGCCGTCCTGGCCAGCGCCGACGTGGGGTTCTCCGGCTACGCGGTCTCGGCCGGCGGGCTGACCCTGCCGGAGAGCGACCAGCTGCCGGCGGTGGCCGACCTGCTCAGCGACCGCGTCCAGCTGCGCGTGTGGTGGCGCGGTGAGGACGAGCACCGGGTCGACGTCGTCACCGCCGCGGGGGAGACCGGCGTGCACGTCGGCCCGGCCGGCACCTGGACGTGGGAGTACGAGTCGTCCACCGCCGAGCGCACCGGACCGGCGCCGCTCGCACTGCCCGCACCGCCGGACCTGGTCCCCGCCGCCCTCGGCCGGCGGCTGCTGTCGGAGGCCGCCGACGACGAGCTGTCGCGCATCGGGGCGCGCCGGGTGGCCGGCCGCGACGCGCTGGGCCTGCGGCTGGTCCCGGCTGCGGCCGCCGCGTCGGTGGCCCGGGTCGACGTCTGGGCCGACGCGGCCACCGGCCTGCCGCTGGCCGTGGAGGTGGTGGCCGACGGCGCCGACGCCCCCGCCCTCCACACCCGCTTCCTCGACCTCGACCTCACCGAGCCCCCGGCCCGGGTCGTCGCCTTCGCCCCGCCGCCGGGCGCCCGCGTCCGCGACGGGCAGGACGCCGGCGGGCTGCTGGCCGAGGCCGGGCGCCGGCTCGCCGAGGTGGCGCTGCCCGCGGAGCTGGCCGGCCTGCCGCGGCGGACGCTCGAGGGCGCGCCGTCGTCGGTCGCGGTGTACGGCCGCGGCGTCACGCTGCTCGCCGTCGCCCCGGTCCCCGCCCGGCTGGCCGGCGGGCTGCAGGCGGCCGTGCGCGCCAGCCCCGGTGCCGTCGTGGACCGCCGGGGCGCTCGGGTGGCCGCCGGGCCGCTGGGGCTGATGCTGGTGGAGCGGCCCGGCTCCGGCACGTACGTCCTGACCGGGACGGTGACGCCCGACGCGCTCGCCGAGGCCGCCGGGCAGGTCCCCGGCGGAGCGCCGTGACCGCGGTGATCCGCACCCGCGGGCTGGTGAAGCAGTTCGGCCGGGTGCGCGCCGTCGACGGGATCGACCTCGACGTCCGCGCCGGCGACGTCTACGGCTTCCTCGGCGCCAACGGCTCGGGCAAGACGACGACGGTGCGGATGCTGCTCGGGCTGGTGCTGCCCACCCGCGGCGAGGTCGAGCTGCTCGGCGGCCGCATGCCGCGCGCGGGCCGGCGGGTGCTGCCGCGCGTGGGCGCGCTCGTCGAGGGCCCGGCCCACCACCGGCACCTGTCCGGCGCGGCCAACCTGGCGCTGCTCGACGCCGCCGGCCCGGGCGGCCCGCGCCGCACGCGGAGGCGGCGGATCGCCGAGGTGCTCGAGCAGGTGGGCCTCGGCGGGGTCGGACGGCGCAAGGTCGGCGCGTACTCCCTCGGCATGCGCCAGCGCCTGGGACTGGCCGGGGCGCTGCTGCGGCGGCCGGAGCTGCTGGTCCTCGACGAGCCCACCAACGGGCTCGACCCGCAGGGCATCCACGAGGTCCGGCAGCTGCTGCTCGACCTGCACCGGGGCGGGACGACCGTGTTCCTCTCCAGCCACCTGCTCGCCGAGGTGGAGCTGCTGTGCAGCCGGGTGGGCGTGCTCGACCGCGGCCGCCTGGTGCTGCAGGAGGAGCTGGCGCGGTTGACCGCACCCACCGGCGCCACCGTCGTCGACACCCCGGCGCCCGAGCGGGTGCGCGCGGTGCTCGACGGCCGGGTGCTGCACGCCGACGGCGGGCGGCTGGTCGTGCGCGGGTCCGACCCGGCCGAGGTCAACGCGCTGCTGGTGGGCGCCGGCGTGCCGGTGACCGGCCTGGCGCTGCAGCGCCCCACGCTCGAGGAGGTCGTGCTCGCCGCCGCGGGCAGCAGCGCCGACCGGGTGGACCGGCCGTGATCGGGGTCGAGCTGGCGAAGACGTTCCGCCGGCCGCGGACCTGGACGACGATCGCCCTGCTCAACGCACTGCCGGTGCTCGTGGCGGTGCTGCTGCGGGTCACCGACCTCACCCCGCGGCCGGGGGAGGGGCCGCCGTTCCTGTCCGCCGTGCTGACCAACGGGGCGCTGTTCCCGCTGGCGGCGCTGGCCATCGTGCTGCCGCTGTTCCTGCCGATCGCGGTCGCGGTGGTCAGCGGGGACGCCGTCGCCGGCGAGGCGCAGGCAGGCACGCTGCGCTACCTGCTCGTCCGCCCGGCCGGCCGCACCCGGCTGCTGGTGGCCAAGCTCGTCGCGGTGATGGCCTTCGTGGTCGTCACCGTCGTGGTGGTGGCCGCGGTCGGCTACGTCGTCGGCACCCTGCTGTTCGACGCACGGCCCGCGGCCGGGACGTCGGTGTCGGGGACGTCGCTGACCACCCGGGAGCTGGCCGGCCGGACGCTGATGGCCGTCGGCTACGTCGCCGTCTCCATGCTCGGCGTCGCCGCGTTCGGGCTGTTCTTCTCCACGCTGACCGATTCGCCGCTGGCCGCCGCGCTCGGGGCGCTGGCGGTGCTGGTCACGTCGTCACTGCTGTTCACCCTCGACGCCGCCTCGCCGATCGCGCCCTACCTGCCCACGCGCTACTGGCTGGCCTTCGTCGACCTGTTCCGCGACCCGGTGCTGTGGCGCGACGTCGTCCGCGGGCTGGCGCTGCAGGGGGTCTACGTCGGCGTGCTGCTGACCGCGGCGTGGGCCAACTTCACCACCAAGGACGTCACGAGCTGAGGCCCGCCGCGGCCAGCCCCGCCCGGACCTCGGCGACCTCGGCGTCACCGGCCGGCACCTGCGGCAGTCGCACCGCCGCGGACGGCAGCCGCCCGAGCAGTGCCAGCGCCAGTTTCGAGCGCAGCGCCCCGTTGCCGGTGCCGCACACCAGGTCGACCACCGGCAGCACGTCCAGGAACACCTTCCGGGCGGCGGCGAGGTCGCCGGCCTCGGCCAGCGCGACGACCTCCGCCAGGCGGTCGCCCACCAGGTGGCCGCTCGTGCTGACCAGCCCGACGGCGCCCACGGCGAGGAAGGGCAGCAGCAGGTGGTCGTCCCCGCAGTACCAGGCCAGCCCCGTGTCGGCGACCAGCCGGGTGGCGGCCGCGACGTCGCCGGTGGCGTCCTTGACCGCCACCACCCGCTGGTGGCCGGCCAGCCGGTGGTAGGAGCCGGCGGTCAGCCGCACGCCGCTGCGGGCCGGGACGTCGTAGAGGGCCACCGGCAGGTCGGTGGCGTCGGCGACCGCCGTCAGGTGCGCGACCACGCCGTCCTGCGAGGGGCGGGAGTAGTAGGGCGTGACCGCCAGCAGCCCGGTGGCCCCGGCGTCGGCGGCCTGTCGGGCCATCGCCACGGCGTGCCGGGTGCCGTTGGACCCGGCGCCGGCCAGCACGGCGGCGCGGCTCCCGACCGCGTCGGTGACCAGGCGCACCAGGTCGGCCTTCTCCCGGTCGGACGTCGTGGGCGCCTCACCGGTGGTGCCGTTGACCACCAGGCCGTCGTGCCCGCGGTCGACGAGCTCGACGGCGAGGCGGGCGGCGGCGTCGAGGTCGACGGCGCCGTCGTCGGTCATCGGCGTGACCATCGCGGTCAGCAGGGCACCGAAGGGGCGGCGGGGGTCGGTCGAGGGCACGGCCGGCAACCTAGCGAGCCGGGCGCGCGGCGCCGTCCTGCCTCACCGGAGCGCGTCCTCCCTCACCGCAGCGCGTCCTCCCGCGCCGCAGCGCGTCCTCCCGCACATCCCACCGTGGGGGAGGACGCCGCACGATCAGGTCACCTGATCGTGGACGCGTACGCCGGACCGCCCTCAGCCGCCGAGGCGGGCGCAGTCGGCGGGGCCCAGCGGCACCGGGTCGCCGGCCGCCAGCTCGGCCACGACCATCGCCTGCACGAGCGGGTCGCGCGGCAGGTCGCCGTGCCCGACCTGCGCGCCGGCGCACACCGACTGCACCTCCAGCTCCACGGCACCCTCGAGCCGGGCGGACTCCGGCGGGGTGACGGTCTCGTCCTGCGCGGTCCAGATCGACACCCAGGTCGCCCCGTCCGGCGTCTCGTCGCCGGCGTTGAGCGCCGCCAGCAGCTCGCTGTCGGTGGCCAGCTGCCGGCACGCCTCGGGGCACTGGCCCGGGGCGAGGGTGACGGCGAGGTCGGCGAGCGTGGTGCCGTGGTGCGGCGACCCGAGGGTGACCACCCGCCGGGCGACGTCGGCGCCGCCGTCCGCGACCCACAGCCGGGCGACCACCCCGCCGGCGGAGTAGCCGACGACGTCGACGCTGTCCGCGCCGGTGCGGTCCAGCGCCGCGCCGGCGGCCTGGTCCAGCGCGTCGGCCGCGGCGGCCAGGTCGCCGGTGCCGTTGCCGGGCAGCGCGACGACGGTGGCGTCGCGGCCCTCCGCGGTCAGCCGGTCGGCCAGCGACGCCAGCGCGCCGGTGCCGCCGCCGTAGCCGGGTACCAGCAGCACCGGGCCCGGCTCCTCCTCCGACACGGGGGCGGCCGGTGCGGCGTCCCCGTCCCGGCCGGTGAGCACGAGCACGGTCGCGGCGACGGCGGCCGTGACGACGAGCGCCAGCAGGACCAGCAGCAGGCGGCGGGTGGAGGTCGGGCCGGCGGGCACGGGTCCACTGTCCCCGGTCGCGCCGGGCGGCGTCGGGGCTGGGAGAGACTGCCCGGGTGCTGAGCCGCGACGAGTACCTCGCCGAGTGGTCGCGCTGGCACGGCGGCACCGACCCCGCGGCCAGCCGGCTGGTCCGCGGCTGGCTCACGCTGGCGTACACGCTGGCCCGGGCGGTGTCGTGGCTGCCGCCGCTCGCGGCGACCGCGCTCGGGCTGCTGGTGGCACTGGCGGCGGTCGGCCCGGCGCTGGCCGGCGGGGCGTGGCTGGTCGCGGCGGGCCTGCTGGTCGGGCTCTCGGGCCTGCTCGACTCCCTCGACGGGGCGCTGGCGCTGGCCGGCGGGCGGGCCTCGCGCCGCGGCTACGTGCTCGACTCCGCCGTCGACCGGCTCACCGAGGCCGGGTACGCGGGAGCGCTGTGGGCCGCCGGGGCGCCGGGGTGGCTGGCCGCCGCCTTCGGCGCGCTGTGCTGGCTGCCCGACTACCTGCGCGCCCGGGCCGGGCAGGCCGGCGTCGCCGAGACCGGCGCCATCTCGGTGTGGGAGCGGCCCACCCGGGTGGCCATGACCGGCTTCACCGTGGGCGGTGCCGGGATCGTCGCCGTGACCGGGCTGGACGACCTCGCGGGGGTGGCCGGCGGCCCCGCGCTGGTGGTCACCGCCGGGACGGCCGTCGGCTGCCTGCTCGGGCTGGTGGGCACCGCCCAGCTGGGCGTCTCGCTGCGCCGCGCGCTGGCGGACTGAGGACGCCGGGGCGCGCGGGCGGCCCCGGTGCCTCTTAGGGTTGCGCTGCCCGCCGTCGGCCCGTCCTCCCCAGGAGCCCCCGTGCCCGTCCTCGTCACCGGCTCCATCGCCACCGACCACCTGATGACGTTCCCCGGCCGGTTCACCGACCAGTTCGTCGAGGGGCAGCTGGAGAACGTCTCGCTGTCGTTCCTCGTCGACGACCTCATCCAGCACCGCGGCGGGGCCGGCGCCAACATGGCCTACGGCCTGGGCCTGCTCGGTCTGGCCCCGGTGCTGGTCGGGTCGGTGGGCAGCGACTTCGCCGACTACGACGCCTGGCTCACCCGGCACGGGGTGGACACCCGCGACGTGCGGTGGTCCGAGCTCAAGCACACCGCCCGGTTCGTGTGCACCACCGACGCGGTCAACAACCAGATCGCGTCGTTCTACTCGGGGGCGATGAGCGAGGCGGGGGAGATCGAGCTCGGCCCGGTCTGCGCGCGGGTGGGCATCCCCGACCTGGTCGTCGTCGGGCCCAACGACCCGACGGCGATGGTGCGCCACACCCGCGAGTGCCGCGACCGCGGCCACGCCTTCGCCGCCGACCCCAGCCAGCAGCTGGCCTGGGCCGACGGCGAGATGATCCGTGAGCTGGTCGACGGCGCCGAGCTGCTGTTCACCAACGAGTACGAGTCGGCGCTGCTCATGCAGAAGACCGGGTGGGACGCCGCGGAGGTCCTCGCCCGCGTCGGCACGTGGGTCACCACGCGCGCCGCGCAGGGCGTGCTGGTCCGCCGGCAGGGCGAGGACCCGATCGAGGTCATCGCCGTCCCGGAGACCAAGCCGGTCGAGCCCACCGGCGGCGGGGACGCGCTGCGCGCCGGGTTCATCGCCGGCCGGATGTGGGGGCTGGACCTGGAGCGGGCCACCCAGCTCGGCTCGGCGGTGGCCACCGAGGCGGTCGAGGTGGTCGGCACGCAGGAGTACGAGCTGCGGCGCGGGCCCTTCGTCGAGCGGTTCGCCGCCGCCTTCGGTGACGAGGCCGCCGCGGAGATCGAGGCCCACCTGCCGGGCTGAGCCCAGGCACAGGAAGCCATCCGCACGTCCTGGGCGCCCGGACGTGTGGCCTCCCTGCAGGGTCCCGCCGCGAGCGTGCGAGTGGCGGGGGCAGGGAGGTCCTTCTGCTATGCCTCGCCGTTGCGGACGCGCTCGCCGATGGAGGGGTCCTCGGCCCACGTCGTGTAGGGGATCCGCGGAATGGTCCGGACCTCCCCGACCGTGCACCACTCGTTCCCGCCGAGACGGGCCAGCGGGCGCAGGTGCTCGATCCGCGGCCGGCCGTCGCGGACGGCGTCGGAGACGACGCTGACCCACTCCACCCGCCCGAAGACGACGGTGCTGTCGCCGAGCCGCAGCGTCGAGTGCAGCGTGCACTCGACGCTCACCGGCGACTGCGCCACCCGCATCGCGCCGACCTTCTGGCTGGGCTCCAGGCGGATGCCCGCGGCCTCGGCCTCGCTCTGGTCGGGCGGGAAGTCGGTGCCGGTGGCGTTGGCCTGCTCGAACAGCTCCTCGGGCACCAGGTTGACGGTGAAGTCGCCGGTGGCCTCGACGTTGGTGAGCGAGTCCTTGCGACCCACCGAGGTGAACTGCACGATCGGCGGCTCCACGCAGGCCACCGTGTAGAAGGAGTGCGGCGCCAGGTTGTGCACCCCCTCGGCCGAGCGGGTCAGCACCCACGCGATCGGCCGCGGCACGACGATCGAGTTCACCACCCGGTAGAAGTCGCGCGGGCGCATCCCCGCCGGGTCGAAGGACGTGCGCGGGCGGCCGGTCTCGGCGGAGGTCACGCCCCATCCTCGCCCGGGCTCAGCCGAGCGCGCGTCCGCGCCAGGTCAGCGTGCCCCGCCGGTGCCCGGCCACCGACCGGACCAGCAGCACGTCGAGGGCCAGCAGTGACACCGGGTGGGCCAGCGCGTCGGGCCACACCCGCCCGCCGGTGACCGCGGCGCTCACCGCCCGGCCGGCCACCCCGGCCACCCAGCCGAGCAGGCCGGCCCGCGAGCCGCGCAGCGCGGCCAGCGGCGGGACGACGCCGACGGCGGTCAGCACCGCCGCCGCGGTCAGCGACGCCGCCGGCGAGCCGCCGACCGACGCCCACAGCGACTTGCCGTAGCCCTCCCGCATCGCCGCCCAGCCGTCGTACATGCGGCACTCGGCCAGCGCGGCGCCGGCCGCGGGGACCGCCCGCCCGCCCGCCCGCTTGACCGCGCGGGCCAGGGCGACGTCCTCGACCACCTCGTCGCGCACCGCCGCGTGCCCGCGGGCGCGCAGGTAGCCGCGCCGGGTGAGGGCGAGGAACTGGCCGTTGGCGGCGGTCAGGGACGGCCGGCGGGAGCGCTCGGCGGCCCGCAGCGGCAGCGTGGTCAGCCACAGCCACGGCGAGAGGGGCTGCACCAGCCGCTCGGCCGCCGTGCCGGTCACCGGCCGCGGCCACGGGGAGACCAGGTCGAGCCCGTGCGCGTCGAGCAGCGCGACGGCGGCGGCGGCGGCGTCGGGCGCGAGTCGCACGTCGGCGTCCACGAAGACGAGGTACCCGTCGTCGGCCGCGCGCTGCGCCCCCACCCAGCAGGCGTGCGGCTTGCCCAGCCACCCCTCCGGCGGAGGCGGCGCGGCCAGCAGCCGCACCCGCGGGTCGGCGAACCCGCGGACGACGTCGGCGGTGCCGTCGGTGGAGCCGTCGTCGACGACCACGACCCGCAGGTCGGCCACGCCGCGCGAGGCCAGCAGCGCGGCGAGGCAGCCACCCACCTGGATCTCCTCGTCGCGGACCGGGACGACGACGGTGACCGGCCGGGTCACCGGCGGCGGGGACGGCGGCGGGCGGCGCAGCAGGACGGCGTTGACCCCGGCGTGCACGGCGCTGGCGACGGCCAGGCCGGACAGCACGCGGACGGCCGCGCCGCTCACCGCCGGCGGGCCTGCAGCGCGAGCACCGCCAGCACGACTGCCGACAGCGCCGCCCCCCACGCCGCCGAGCCGGGCAGGTCCAGCCACAGCGCGTGCGCCAGCGCGCCGCCGGGGACCATCCAGGCGATCACCAGCAGCGGCGCGGCGACGGCCGGCGTCCCGCCGGGCACCGCGGTGCGGGCGACGGCGAGCTCCAGCAGCGCCATGAGCACCAGCCCGGCGAGCAGCCAGCCGGCCAGGTTGGTCAGCGGCACGGTGTCGATGCCGGGCAGCCCCGGGGAGGGGTGCGCCCAGGTCCAGTAGCCGGCCTGCACCAGCTGCGGGTCGAGGACGACGTCCCAGCCGGCGAACACCGCCGCGGCGACGGCGACCCGCGCGGCCGGCCGGCGGGCGTCCCGCACCCGGCGCGTGAGCAGGTCGGCCAGCACCCGGCTCGGCCAGGCCATCATCAGCCAGGCCAGCGGGACGAGGAACGGCACGCCGAGCAGCGTCGGGCCGAGCACGTCGCTGTAGGTGTACTCGCCGTAGGGGTACCCGGTGGCCAGCCCGACCGACTCGAACGCCACCGAGGCGAGCACCACCAGGGCGAACACCGCCGCGCCGGTGCGGGCGCCGTGGGCGACGGTCGCGGCGGTGACCGAGACCCCCGACCCGAGCAGCACGATCGTCCAGGACACCGCGTCGCGGGCCCCGCCGTCGGTGAGCGGGTAGGCGATCGCGGCCAGCACCAGGAGCACGGCGAGGACCAGCGGCACCCGCGCCGGTGCGGGCGCCCGCCGCAGCGCCGTCGTCGCCGCGCTCACCGGGCCGCCCGCCGCAGCCGCCCGGCCGCGTCCTGGACGCGGGTGCGCGCGCGGGCCAGCGGGCGGCGGTCGGCGAGCACCGCGCGCGCCGCCGTCCGCCCGGAGTTGCCCGAGACCCCGCCGCCGGGGTGGGTGGAGGCGCCGGCCAGGTAGAGCCCGTCGAGGCCGGGCACCCGGTAGCCCGCCAGCGCCGGCGTCGGCCGGAAGGCGAACATGCTGGCCAGCCCCATCTCCACGTGCATCACGTTGCCACGCAGCAGCGACAGCTCCCGCTCCAGCAGCAGCGGCGTCTGGACGTACACCTGCTGCACCGAGGCGGCGAAGCCGGGCGCGAAGCGGTCGACGGCCGCCACCAGCCGCTGTGCCTCGGCGTCGGCGAGGGCGTCCCAGTCGCCGCCGTCGGCGAGGTCGTAGGGGTACCACTGCCCCCACACGGTGACCACGTGCCGCCCGGGCGGGGCGAGGGTGTCGTCGCTCGCGGAGAAGGACATCGCCAGCGGCACCGGCTCGCGCGGCAGCCGGCCGGCCAGCCAGTCGCCGTGCGCGGCGGCCAGCTGCGCCCGGTCGGTGCACAGCAGCTGCAGGCCCTGCGCCGACACCGCGGGGTCGACGCCGGGGTAGACCGGCAGCGCGTCGGTGAGGCAGCGCAGCACCAGGCCGAAGCCGTTGCCCACCGGCGGGGCGGCACCGGCCAGCGCGGGCGGGGCGTGCTCGCCGGCGAGGTCACGGGTGGCCAGGACGTGGCAGGCGGCGACGACGACCGGCGCGGCGACCCGCCGTCCCGAGACGGTCTCGACCCCGGTGACGCGGCCGCCGTCGACGAGCAGCCGCGCGGCGCCGTCGCCGAGCGTGACCCGCCCGCCGTCGGACTCCAGCCGGCGGCGCAGCGCCTCGGTGAGCCCGCCGGAGCCGCCCACCGGGTGGCCCGGCGGGGTGTCGTGCAGCAGCGCCACCCACGCGACCATCGCCGCGGTGCCCGGCTCGGACATCGGCGGTCCGGACTGGGCGCCGAACCAGGCCAGCGCGGCCTTGAGCCGCTCGCTGGTGAACCAGCGGTCGAGCAGCGCGTCGCCGGAGCCGAGGAAGTCGACGGCGAGGTCGCCGCCGGGGGTGCGCGGGGCGTCGCCGGTGGGGGCGCCCAGCGGCCAGAACGCGCGGGCCAGGCCCAGCGGGGTGGGCCGGCGGCCGAAGGAGTCGACGACGGCGCGGCTGCGCGGCCCCCAGACGCCGACGAACCGGCGGTAGGCGGCCGCGTCGGCCTCGCCGCAGGCGGCGGCGATGGAGGCGCAGGTGGCGTCGAGGTCGACGGAGAAGAGCAGGGGGCGGCCGTCGGGGCCGGGGTCGCCGGGAGCCGGGGCGGGCGCGAAGCCCCACGGGTCGCAGTCGAGGTAGCGCAGCCCGTGGGCGGCCAGGTCGAGCTCCTCGACGACGCCGCTGTGCCGGACGATCACGTGCGCGCTCGAGCCGCGGTCGACGCGGACGCCGGGCCAGCGCTCGACGGTGGACACCGCCCCGCCGAGGACCTCGTCGCGCTCGACCACCTCGACGGCCAGCCCCGCGCGGGCCAGGTAGCAGGCCGCGACCAGGCCGTTGTGGCCGGCGCCGACGACGACGGCGTCGGCGGTGGAGTCGGCGGGCACGCTCAGGTGCCGCTGCCCGGGACCGGCCGCAGGGGCAGTCGGGCGCCGAGGATGGCGAAGGGCCGGGTGTCGCCGGGGAAGTGGTGACCGCGGGCGAGGTCGACGAAGCCGTCGGCGTGGTAGAGCCGGAAGGCCTTCGTGTCGGCGTCGGGCGTGGACAGCAGCGCGACCGGGGCGTCGACGCCCTCGACCAGCGCGTGCAGCAGCCGCCGGCCGAGGCCGCGGCTCTGCGCGTCGGGGTGCACGTGCAGCTCGCACACCTCGAAGGCGCCCGGCAGCCACCGCTTGGCGGTGCGCCGGTCCAGGGCCGCGCGCACCTGGTCGTGCCACCACTGGCCGGGGGCGACGAGGTAGCCGTAGCCGAACCCGGTCAGCTGCTCGCCGTCCGGGCCGGGGGCGAAGGCGCCCACGGCGCGGAAGCCGGGGCGCTCGGTGTGCTGGATCGCGTAGCCGTAGCGGCCGGCCACCACCGAGGCGTCGTAGCCCATGGCCGCGCCGTAGATGGCCAGCGCCTCGTGCATGTGGTCGCGCAGCCAGCCGGCGGGCAGCTCGGTCACCCGCGCCGCGGGCGTCGTGCCGGTCACGGTCTCTCCTCGCTCACTGACCCGCGACGGCGGGGTCGGGGACGGCGGCTCCGGGGGCCGGGCCCGGCGGGCCGTCACCGACCTCGGCGGGGGTGCCCTCGGTCAGCCGCAGCAGCTCGTCGTAGGTGGTGGGGAAGACGGCCGACGGGTGGCCGGCGGCGGCCCAGACCTGCTCGTACCGGGCCAGCTCGACGTCGACCAGGGTGCCGATGGGCGCGGGGTGGCCGACCGGGGCGACGCCGCCGATCGGCTGGCCGGTGTGCTCGCGGACGAAGTCGGCCGGGGCGCGCCGCACGCCCGGGACGCCGAGCAGCGCGGCCACCCGGCCGGTGTCGACCCGGTGCGCGCCGCTGGTGAGCACCAGCAGCGGCTGCCCGCCGGCGTCGAAGACGAGGCTGTTGGCGATGGCGCCGACCGGGACGCCGAGCCCGGCGGCGGCCTCGGCGGCCGTGCGCGCGCCGGACGGGATGCCCCTGACCTCCCCCTGCACGCCGGCCGCGGCGAGCAGCTCGGCGATGGCGGCCACCCGGGGGTGGTCGGGTCGGCTCATACGTCGATCCTGCCACCGCATCCGGTCCGGCGCTGTGGCTGTGGACGTCACCTGTCCGGGAGCGCACCGTGGTCGCCCGATCGCCCGTCGTAACCGACGCGGACAACCGGGTCGGGGGTCCTGGCCTCCCGTGGGGCACGTCCTGACGATGGTCCGGTGACCTCGGGTAGCCACTCCGAGACAGATCGCGACGGGCTGTTGGACGAGGCCTCCCGCGCAATGGTGGGGCGCGACGGTGAGCTGCGTGCGCTGGCCGGCGCCCTGCAGGCGGCGGCGAACGGCGTCGGCCGGCTGGTGGTGGTGCAGGGCGACGCCGGAGTCGGCAAGACCTGCCTCGTCGAGGCGGTCACGGCCCTCGCCCGGGAGCAGGGCTCGCGGGTGCTGCGGGCGCGCGGCGGCATCCTCGAGGAGGACGTGTCCTTCGGGATCGTGCGGCAGCTGTTCGAGCGGCCTGTGGCGGCGATGTTCCCTGCCGAGCGTGAGGAGGTCTTCGCTGGAGCCGCCCGGCTGGCCCGGCCGTTGGTGGACGGAAGCCAGGCTCCGGAGGCGCCTGCCGCAGACGCTCACGGGCTCCTCCACGGCCTCTACTGGCTGACCGCCAACCTGTGTGGACGGGGGCCCGTCCTCCTGGTCGTCGACGACGCACACTGGGTCGACGCACCGTCGAACCGGTGGCTGGGCTACTTCGTCCGACGACTCGAGGGCCTGCCGGTTGCCGTCGTGCTCGCGCAGCGCCCGGTGCGGACACCGGCCTGGGACCCGGATGCCGTCCGCCTGGACCTGGTCGGACTGGACGCGGTGTCTGTCGGGACGCTCGTGCACGACGTGCTGGGGGAGCGGGCGACGCCCGAGGTGGTCGAGGCGTGCGTGGCGCAGACCGGTGGCAACCCGTTCCTGCTGCACGAGCTGCTGCGAGCGCTGCCGGCGGGCCGGGTGGACGTCCTGGCCGTCCGTCGGTGCGGCCCGGCGAGGCTGGGGGAGGCGCTCGCGGCCCGGACGGCGGCGGCAGGGCAGGCCGCCATGGCGCTCGCCGACGCTGTGGCGGTGCTCGGCGACGGAGTCGAGCTGCGCCTGGCCGCCCGGCTCGCCGGCCTGGAAGTGCGCGCGGCCGAGCTCGCCGCCGACGCGCTGGGGCAGGTCGGCGTGCTCGCGCGGGGACGACCCCTTGCCTTCGCCCACGCCATCGTCCCGCAGGCGCTCCACCAGCGGCGTCCGGCCGGCGAGCGGGCCCTCGCCCATGCGGCGGCCGCTCGCCTCCTGGCCCGGGCGGGCGCCGCGGACGAGCAGGTGGCCGCCCAGCTGCTGCGGACCGAGCCGGCGGGGAGCGGCTGGGTGGTGGAGCGGCTGCGGGCGGCGGCACGCCGGGCGCTGGAGCACGGCGCCCCGGACAGCGCCGTCACGTACCTGCGCCGTGCGCTGAGGGAGCCCCCGCGCC
Source organism: Geodermatophilus sp. SYSU D00700 (assembly GCF_054050255.1). Lineage (NCBI taxonomy): Bacteria > Bacillati > Actinomycetota > Actinomycetes > Geodermatophilales > Geodermatophilaceae > Geodermatophilus > Geodermatophilus sp. SYSU D00700. Next base: position 24,021 of record NZ_JBJGZA010000024.1, read on the forward strand.
AGAGGGACGAGGTGCTGCTGGAGCTCGGCCGGGCCGAGGCGCGTGTCCTCTCCCCCGACGCACAGCTCCACCTGCGAGCCGCCATCGCCGGTGCGCGGGACCCGGAGCGTCGCGCGACCGCCGCGCTCGAGCTGGCCCGGCTCCTGCTGGCGTCGGGCCGACCCTCCGCGGCGGCCGACATCCTCGACCGTGCGATCGGCGGGCTCGGACCTGTCCGCGCCGAGCTCGTGCTGACGCTCGAGTGCGAGCGGATGGCCGCCGCGCTGGGATCGGTGTCCCGGGGGGCCGGAGCCGTGGAGCGCCTGGAGTCGGCGTGCGCGCGACTGCCGGCGGTCGGTGCGTCCCTCGGCCGTCTGGTGATGGCACAGCGGGCGATGGGCAGGGTGATCGTGGGCGAGGACCGGGGCGCGGCACTGGCGCTGGCGCGGGGTGCCCTGTCCGGCGGACTGCTGCTCGCCGAGTGGGGGTGTGAGTCGCTGAGCTACTACTTCGCCTGCGGGGCGCTCGTCGGCTGTGGCGAGATGGCGGAGGGCAGCGCGGCCCTGGGCGCCGCCGTGGAGGAGGCGCAGCGGGGGGCCTCCCGGCACGGTTACGTGTTCGCCTCGACCTGGCGCTCGTGGTCGCTGCTGCAGGCGGGGGACGTGCGGAGCGCCGAACTGGACGCCTCGGTGGTCGCCGAGCTCCCACCGGAGACCGGCGACGTGTTCAACCGGACGGTCGCGGTGACCGTGCTGGCAGAGGCGCGGCTCGAGCGCGACGACCCCGCGGGCGCACGCACGACACTCGCCCGCGCCCGGCTCGGGTCCACCCCGGACCAGGTCACCGACGTCGGCGGGCACTTCGTGGGCGCCCGTCTGCGGCTCCTCGCCGGTGATCCGGCCGGTGCGCTGGAGGAGGCGCTGGCCTCCGGTCTGCAGGCGAGGACGACGGGCTACGCCTTACCGAGCCTCCAGCCCTGGAGGAGCGCTGCGGCTGTCGCCCACCGGGAGCTCGGTCACCACGACGAGGCCCTCGCCCTGGTCGCGGAAGAGGTCGAGCTGACGCGCCGGTTTGGAGCTCCGCGAGGTCTCGGCATCGCGCTCCGCACCCAGGCGCTGGTGGGCCCGGCGGCCGAGCGCGTTGACGTGCTGCGAGCGGCGGTGTCTGCATCAGAGGGAAGTCAGGCACGGCTGGAGCACGCGCGGACGCTGCTCGAGCTCGGCGCCGCACTGCGCCGCGCCGGTCACCGCACCGAGGCGCGAGGGCCGCTCGGCGAGGCGCTGGACCTGGCGACCCGGTGCGGCGGCGTCCTCGTGGCACGGCGGGCCCGTGAGGAACTCGTGGCGGCCGGTGCCCGGCCTCGGCGAGCGTCCCGTCACGGTCCTGACGCTCTGACCCCTGCCGAACTACGGGTCGCCGGGTATGCGGGGCAGGGTCTCAGTACGCGAGAGATCGCCCAGGCCCTCTTCCTCACCACCAAGACCGTCGAGACGCACTTGACGAGGACGTACCGCAAGCTGGGTATCTCGTCGCGTCGAGAGTTGAGCAGCCTCCTGGATGCTCCTCCCGTCTCATGAGAGGCGATCGGCATCGAGGGGATCCGGAGTCGTCTGGCTGTCGAGGATCCCACGAGCTGCCTCGCTGAGAAGCGAGCACCACGGATGTGAGACGGCCGCTCTGGGAGGGTGCGCCGGAGTCGTCCTGACGCACCCTCCCCTGGACCGGGTGTCGGACGCGGTCCAGGGGAGGGGCCAGTGCTGGGTGGGGTGGTTGGAGTGGCGGCGCACCGGTCAGGAGAAGCCGAACTCCTTGCGCAGCTGTTCGTCGGAGACGCCAGAGGTCCCCGTGGGGACGAACGGCTTGAGGTGTACCTCGGCTCGCCATTCGTCTGTCGTGTCGCCAGGGCCGCCGGGGAACAACGGGAAGTCCTCGTCCAAGAACGACCTGTCGACCAGGGCCGAGATCTCTCGGTCGATCGCGTCGGTCGTGGCCAGGTCTGACCCAGTCGCAATGCGGCGGCGCCTGACGTCAGGGTCCCCGAGGCCGTCGACGTTCTGCAGGAAGACCTCGTAGTTGTACACAGTGCGGCTCTGGACCTCCTTCGGACTGAAGGACATGCGCCAGGTCACCTTGATCCGTGCCTTCTGGCTGTCCACGTTGTCCCCGCTCAACTTCACTCGGCTGACGGACGCCATGTCATCTCCCCTGGTCAGTTCACGGTTCTCTCGTGCCACGTCCGCTCGAGCAAGTGGCCCACATCGCCTTGCCGACAGACCACCAGGCTCGCTCAGTCGCTGGATCAGCTTGGGCCGATGTGGCTCCGCGGTCGTCAGGGGTGACTCCCTGACTTGTGCGCCATGGGTCCCTGATGCGGCGACGTCTGTTCTCCAGGAGGTGACGGCGGTCTGGTCCCCGACACCCTGCCTGTAGGCGGGCGGCATGGATCGTTTCGCACCAGTACGTCCTCAACGGGAACCCGTCTGCTTGACGTTGTGAGTGGTATCGGGTCTACTCGACTCGTTCGAACAGACGTTCGAACACCGCGGGCCTCCCACCGCACCCGGGTCCTTCCCCACCCGGTGCGGTGGGTCGGGCCGGTCGGTCAGCGGGCACGGGGTGGGGAGTCGGGCATGAGCCGGGTGCTGGGTGACGTCGGCGAGCGGGTCGGCGAGGAGGTGCAGGTCGAGCGCGGCCCGCTCGGGCCGGCGCAGTTCTGGCGCGGGCAGTGGCGCTACGTCGTCGGTGAGCTGCTCGACTCGTGGGTCGAGACCACGCCGTGGTGGCAGCGGCCGGCCGACGCCCCCGGCGGCGCCTCGGCCGACCTGGTCGCCCCACGCGAGGTCTTCCGGGTCGAGGCGGTGCGGGCCGGGCGCTCGCGGATGAGCTTCGCCGGGGTCTACGACCTGTGCTGGGACGCGGCGGACAACCGCTGGTCGCTCGTGCGGGTGCACGACTGATGGGCGCCGCGTACGCCATGACCCACGACCCGGCCGACCAGCTGCCCCTGCCGCCGCCGCTCCCGGCGGCCGCGGCCCAGCTGCTCGACCAGGCCACCCGGGCGCTGGCCGAGACCCGCCACGCTCCCGACGCGTGCCGGCGCTACGCCACCGCGCACCTGGCGGCGCTGCGCGCGGCCGCGGCGGTGCTCGCCGCCCGCACCCGGCCCCAGAGCGGCCGCCGCCGGCCGCGCAGCGCCTGGGTGCTGCTCGAGCAGGTCGCCCCGGAGCTGGGGGAGTGGGCCACCTTCTTCGCCGCCGGCGCGGCCAAGCGCGCCGCGGCCGAGGCCGGGCTGTCCCGCGCGGTCACCGAGCGGGAGGCCGACGACCTGGTCCGCGACGCCGGCACCTTCCTCGCCGTGGCCGAGGAGCTGCTGGCCAGCACGCCCGCGCCCGCGCCCCGACCCCGCGTGGTCGGCGGCACCGCCCACCGCCCCGCGCGCGGGCGGTGAGCGGCGACCCCTTCGTCCACCTGCACGTCGCCTCCGGCTACTCCCTGCGGTACGGGGCCAACCACCCGGCCGACCTGGTGGCCCGCGCCGCCGAGCACGGCATGGGTGCCCTCGCCCTGACCGACCGCGACGGTCTCTACGGCGCGGTCAAGTTCGCGCTGGCCTGCCGGTCGGCGGGGGTGCGGCCGGTGTTCGGGGTGGACCTGGCGGTCGCCCCCGCGGTGAGCACCACCGTGCCCCCGGCCCGGGCGCACGTGCTGGGGGAGGACGACGAGCTGTCGCTGCGGCGGGCAGGCGGGCGGAGTCCCCGGAGCGCCCCCGCGCGGCGCAGCCCGGTGCGGGGCGGCGCGAGCGTCGACCCGCGGCTGCCGCGGGTCACCTTCCTCGCCCGCGACGGCGCCGGCTGGCGCTCGCTGTGCCGGCTGACCAGCGCCACCCACCTGCGCGGCACCCGCGGCGAGCCGGTGAGCTCGCTGGCGCTGGCCGCCGAGCACGCGCCCGGGCTGGTCGCGGTGCTCGGGCCGGACTCGCCGGTGGGCCGCGCGCTGGCCGCCGGCCGGGCCGACGTCGCCGCGGCCCGGCTGGCCGCGTGGCGGTCGGTGTTCGGCCCCGGGTCGCTGGTGGTCGAGCTGGTGCACCACCGCGGCCGGGGCGACCGCCTCCGCGCGCAGCGGCTGATGCGCTTCGCCGCCGAGGAGGGCGTGCCGGTGGTGCTCACCAACGCCGTCCGCTACGTCGACGCCATCGACGCGCCGACCGCCGACGTCCTCGACGCCTCCCGGCGGCTGGTCGCCCTCGACCGCCGGCACGTCGACCGGCGCACCGCCGAGGGCTACCTGAAGTCGGGCAAGGAGATGGCCGAGGTCGCCGCCGAGATCGCCGGCCCCGACCGCGACGCGGCGCTGCGGCTGCTCGAGCGCACCGCCCGGCTGGCCGAGCAGTGCGCCGTCGACGTCCGCGACGACCTCGGCATCGGCACCGTGCGCTACCCCGAACTCGACGTCGTCACCGCGCCCGGCGAGCGGGGGATGAGCTCCTCGCAGGTGCTGCGGGCCCGCTGCGAGGCGGGGCTGGGCCGGCGCGGCGTGCCGCGCAGCGGGGAGGTCCTCGTCCGGCTGGAGGAGGAGCTGGCCGTCATCGACGCCCTCGGCTACCCCTCCTACTTCCTCACCGTCGCCGACGTCGTCGACCTCATCACGGGCCTGGGGGTCCGCGCCGCGGCGCGCGGGTCGGGGGCGGGCAGCCTGGTCACCTACCTGCTGGGCATCTCCGACGTCGACCCGATCCGCTACGGGCTGCTCATGGAGCGGTTCCTCTCCCCGCTGCGCCACCAGCTGCCCGACGTCGACATCGACGTGGAGTCCGCCCGGCGGATGGAGGTCTACGACGCGGTCATCGACCGCTTCGGCGCCCACCGGGTCAGCTGCATCTCGATGATGGACACCTATCGGGTGCGGCACGCCATCCGCGACGTCGGTGCCGCCCTCGGGCTGCCGCCGGCCGAGGTCGACGCCGTCGCGAAGGCCTTCCCGCACGTCCGGGCCAACCAGGTGCACGCCGCGCTGCGCGACCTGCCGGAGCTGCGGGCCAGCCGGCTGGGGTCCCGGCGCGGCGGTGGCACCGGCGACCTCGACCTGCTCTTCGACCTCGTCGCCCGGCTCGACGGGCTGCCCCGGCACATCGCGCTGCACCCGTGCGGGGTGCTGCTCTCCGACGCCACGCTGCTCGACCGCACCCCGGTGGAGAACAGCTTCCTGGGCTACCCGATGAGCCAGTTCGACAAGGACGACGTCGAGGAGCTCGGGCTGCTCAAGCTCGACCTGCTCGGCATCCGGATGCAGTCGGCGATCGCGCACGCCCTCGACGAGGTGGCCCGGGTCGACGGCGAGACCGTCGACATCGACGCGATCCCGCGCGACGACCCGACCACCTTCGAGCTCATCCGCAGCACCCGGACCCTCGGCATGTTCCAGATCGAGTCGCCGGGGCAGCGCGAGCTGGTCGGCAAGTTCGGGCCCGAGACGTTCGAGGACATCGTCATCGACATCTCGCTGTTCCGGCCCGGGCCGGTCAAGAGCGACATGGTGACGCCGTTCCTGCTGGCCCGGAACGGCTGGCAGGACCCGGTCTACCCGCACCCCGACCTGCGGCCGTTCCTCGAGCAGACCGCCGGCGTCGTCGTCTTCCACGAGCAGGTGCTGCAGATCGTGGCGCAGATGACCGGCTGCGACCTCGCCCAGGCCGACGAGGCCCGCCGGGCGCTGGGCGACCGGGAGCTGCACCCGGAGGTGCGGACCTGGTTCGTGCCCGAGGCGCTGCGGCGCTACCCGGTCGACGTGGTGGAGCGGGTCTGGGAGGTGCTGGTCGCCTTCGGCTCGTTCGGCTTCTGCAAGGCCCACGCCGCGGCGTTCGCGCTGCCCACCTACCAGTCGGCGTGGCTCAAGACCCACCACCCAGCGGCCTTCCTCGCCGGGGTGCTCACCCACGACCCGGGGATGTACCCGAAGCGGCTGATCCTCGACGACGCCCGCAACTTCGGCATCCGGGTGCTGGGCCTCGACGTCAACGCCTCCGCCGGCACCTACCGGGTGGAGCGGCTGGCGCCGGTGGACCGGCGGGCGGACTGGCGGCGGCCGGAGTGGATGCCGGCGTCGATGGCCGACCCGTCGGCCTACGGGATCCGGCTCGCGCTCTCCGACGTCAAGGGCATCGCCGAGGACGAGGTCGAGCGGATCGTGGCCGGGCAGCCCTACCGGTCGCTGACCGACTTCTGGTCACGGGCGTCGGTGTCGCGCCCGGTGGTCGAGCGGCTGGTGCTGGCCGGCGGGTTCGACTCCCTCTACGGCTTCGGGGTGCGCGACCGCGAGGCCGGCCGCCCCACCCGCTCGCGCCGGTCGGTGACCCGCCGCGACCTGCTGCTGCAGATCAGCGAGCTGGAGCGGTGGAGCCGCAGCGGGGCGCGGACCGGCTCGGTCGGGCAGCTCAGCCTCGACCTGCTCGGTCTGGAGCTGCCGGGGGAGGAGGAGCCGGGTCCCGGGGAGACGGGGCCGGAGTGGGCCGGTGGCAGCGGGCTGCCCGAGTTCACCGACGCCGAGCTGGTGCGCGCCGAGCTCGAGGTGCTCGGGCTCGACGCCAGCCGGCACGTCGTCGACTTCTACCGGCCGTTCCTCTCGGCGATCGGCGCGGTGCCGGCCGAGGAGCTGCTCGGCTGCCGCAGCGGCGCCGAGGTGCTGGTGGCCGGGGTCAAGGTGGCCACCCAGACGCCGCCGATCCGGTCGGGACGCCGGGTGGTGTTCGTGACCCTCGACGACGGCACCGGCTGCACCGACTCCACCTTCTTCGAGGACGTGCAGGGTCCCTACGCCGCGACGGTGTTCCACTCCTGGTTGCTGGTCATCCGCGGGGTGCTGCGCCGCACCGGCCCGCGCGGGATGTCGATCCGGGCCACCGGCGCCTGGGAGCTGCCGGCGCTGCACGAGGCGTGGGAGACCGGCGGTCCGGTCGCGGTGGCCGAGCACATGGCCGCGCCGGGGGAGTACACCGAGCGGGCCATCACCGGCGCGGCGGCCTCGCACGGCTCGCGGCCGGTGGTGGTCAAGCCGGTGCTCGTGCACCCGACCGGCTTCCGGATGTCGCCCTACGCCGACATCAAGCCCGCCGGGGACGACGCCGCCACCGCCGCCCGCCGCGCCGCGGCGTCCGCCCCCCGGAAGCTGTGGCACTCCAGCCCCGGCAGCCCCGGCCACTGAGGAAGGACCCCGCTGCCCCCCACCGCTCGCACGCTCGCGGCGGGACCCTGCAGCGGGGCCGTTCCAGCACCTCACCACCGATGAGTCCCGGGCGCGGCGGCGGTCGGAACCCGCGAGCGCCGGCGCCCCGCCGGCCTGTCCGGGGAGGACGGCCATGCCGAAGCAGATCCCGTGCCTGTGGTTCGACACCGAGGCGGAGGAGGCCGCGCGCTTCTACACGTCGATCTGGCCGGACTCCGAGATCCTCGGCACGGTCCGCTACGGCGCCGAGGACCCCGAGCGGGAGGGGCAGGTCCTCACCGTCAGCTGGCGGCTCGGCGACACCGAGTACGTCGGCCTCAACGGCGGCCCACAGGACTGGCACTTCAGCGAGGCCGTCTCCTTCCAGGTCCTGTGTGCCGACCAGGCCGAGGTCGACCACTACTGGGACCGGCTCACCGACGGCGGCGAGGAGGCTCCCTGCGGGTGGCTCAGGGACCGCTTCGGCGTCTCCTGGCAGGTCGTGCCCACCCGCCTGCTGGAGCTGCAGGGCGACCCCGACCCCGACCGCCGGCAGCGCGCGGTCCAGGAGATGTTCACGATGCGCAGGATCGTCGTCGCCGACCTCGAGCGGGCCGCCGACGCGGTCTCCGCCTGACGGCGCGGCCGGGCGGCGCGGGGGTGACCGCCCGGCCACCCCCGACGCCCGCCACTAGGGTCGGACGGGTGCCGCCGACCCCGCCCGACCCGTCCTCCGGCGAGCAGTTGCCCGTCCGGACCGCCGCGGTGTGGGCCGCCCTCGACCCGCTCGTGGGGGCCGGCACCCCGCTGCGGGTGCTCGACGTCGGCGGCGGCAGCGGTGGCTTCGCCGTCCCGCTCGCCCGGCTCGGTCACGAGGTCACCGTCGTCGACCCCAGCGCCGACGCGCTGGCCACGCTCGAGCGGCGGGCCCGGACCGCCGGCGTCGGCAACCGGGTCCGCGGCCTGCAGGGCGACGGCGACCTGCTGCACGAGCTGCCCCTCGACCACGAGGGCTACGACCTCGGCCTCTGCCACGCCGTCCTCGAGGTCGTCGACGACCCGGCGACCACCCTCGGCGAGATCACCCGCACCCTGCACCCCGGCGGCCAGGTCAGCGTCGTGACGGTCAACCGGGCCGGCGCCGTCCTCGCCCGCGCCCTCGGCGGCCACCCGAAGGAGGCCCTCGCGCTGCTCGAGGACCGCGACCCCGCGCCCGGCCGCACCCGCCCCGCCCGCCGCCGGTTCGCCCCGGCCGACCTGCTCGCGCTCGTCGAGGGCGCCGGGCTGCGGCCGGGGGAGTGGCGCGGCGTCGCCGTCGTCGCCGACCTCCTCGACACCGCCTCCGGCGCCGACCCGGCCGCGGTCCGCCACCTCGAGCTCGCCCTGGCCGGCACCTCGCCCTACCGCGACGTCGCCACCGGCCTGCACGTGCTGGCCACGCGTCCGTGACCGTGCCGCCGCCGCACGGGCTGCCCGCGGACCTGGTCCGCCCCGCCTACGGCCGGGCCACGCTCGCCGACGTCCTGCCCGGCGTGGCCGCCGCCCTCGGCGTCGACGTCGACCGCGCCGGCCTGTCGCCCGACCCGCTCGGGCTCACCGCCGCGCTGGCGGGGGCGCGGCGGGTCGCGGTGCTGCTCGTCGACGGGCTGGGTGCGCAGCTGCTGCGCGCGCACGCCTCCCTCGCGCCCACCCTCGCCGCGCTGGCCACCCCGGTCGGCGACCTCGACGCGCCCTGCCCGAGCACCACCCCGGTCAGCCTCGCCACCCTCGGCACTGGCGTGCCCCCGGGCGGGCACGGCGTCCTCGGCTTCGTCACCGCCGTCCCCGGCCAGGACCGGCTGCTCAACCACGTCGCCTGGAGAGACGACCCCGACCCGCGCGACTGGCAGCCCCGCCCGACCGTCTTCGAGCAGGCCGCCGCCGCCGGCCTCCCGGTCACCGCGGTCGCCCCCTACGCCTACGCGGGCTCGGGCCTGTCCACCGCCGCCTACCGCGGCGCCGGGTACCCGGGCACGGTCGGCGCCGGCGACCTCGCCGCGGTGCTGCTGCAGTCCCTCGCCGCGACCCCCACCGGCCTGGTCTACGGCTACACCCCCGAGCTCGACCTCACCGGCCACGTCCGCGGCGTCGACTCCGACAGCTGGCGCAACCAGCTCGCGCTCGTCGACCGCCTCGTCGAGCAGGTGGTCACCGGCCTGCCCGACGACGCCGCGCTCCTGATCACCGCCGACCACGGCATGCTCGACGTCCCCGCCGCCACCCGCGTCGACCTCGACGACGAGCCCGCCCTGCTCGACGGCGTCGCGCTGCTGGCCGGGGAGCCCCGCGCCCGCTACGCCCACGCCGTGCCCGGCGCCGCCGGCGACGTCCTCGACGCCTGGCGCGGGGTCCTCGGCGACCGCGCCTGGGTCGTCGGCCGGGACGAGGCGGTCGCGAGCGGCGTCTTCGGCGACGTCGACGCCGCGCTGGCCGACCGCATCGGCGACGTCGTCGCGCTCGCCCGCGGCCCGTGGGCGATCACCGCGTCGGCCACCGAGCCCGGTTCGAGCCGGCTGGCGGCCTACCACGGCTCGCTGACCGGCGCCGAGGTCGCCATCCCGCTGCTGCTGGCCCGCGGGCGCGCCCTCTAGGAGACCGCCAGCGAGACCGACAGCGCGGTCCACTCGCGCGGGTGCGCGGGGTGCACGGCCCGGCAGGTCAGCTGCGCCGCCTCGGGCGCCGGGCGGCTCTCCACCCGCACGACGACGTCGCCGTCCGGGCCGCCGAGCACGACGTCGAACCGCTCGACGCCGGCCGCCGCCTCGGCGTCGGTGCCCGGCAGCCGCTGCGCGCGGAGCAGCGGCAGGTCGTCGACGCCGAGCAGGCCCAGCCGCTCGCGGGCGGCCTGCTGGGCGGCCTGCGCAGCCAGCGGCAGCCCCGACCGGCCGCGCAGCCACGGCAGGGCCACCTGCCCGCGGGCGTGCGCGGCGACGAGGTCCGCGCCGTCGCCGGCCACCTGGGCGTAGGCGAAGCCGTGCGGCAGCACCAGCACGTTGGTGGCGAACCGGCAGCCGCCGAGGTGGCTGCACTCCCAGACGTCGGCCGGGCCGGGCGCGGGCAGCGCGCGGGCCAGCGGGCGGCCGCGCAGCGCACAGCAGGCGTCGTGCTGGCCGTGGGTGCAGACCAGGTAGACCGGGTCGGGCGCGCGCTCGCCGACCGAGCCGTCCCACGGCGCGTCGAGCAGGTCGGTGTCGGCGTCGCGGACCGACCACCACAGCCCCTCGCGGCCCGGCCGGCCGTCGGCGTAGGCCCAGCGCCGCCCGGACGCGGCCGGCCGCTCCCCGGGACGGCGCACCAGCAGCACCCGGACGCCCTCGGCGCGGGCGCGGGCGGCCAGGCGCGGGGCGACGCCGGCGTCGAGGCGGGACTGCAGGAGCGCGTCGCGGCCCCACGGCCCCGGCTGCTCGACCAGCAGCCAGCGCTGCGCGGGCCCCGCCGTGGCGACGGGGGAGTCGCCGCGGACCAGCGCGGTCACCGAGCAGCGGGTCGGGTCCAGCCGGCCGGTGCGGACCGGCCGGGAGGGCGTGGGGGCGGCGGGCTCGGCCGGTGCGGCACTCACCCGGGGGAGGGCTGCGGGCTCACGAGCCGGTCCCGAGGGCGTCGGCACGCTCCCCATCGTCCCCGCCCGCGTCCGGGGCGGGGGCACCCGGTCCGGCCGGGCCGGGCTCGGGCGCGGTGGCCGGCACCCCATCGATCCCGCCGTCGACGTGTGCGTCGGCCACCACCGCGATCGACTCGGTCACCAGCCGCCGGGCCAGGGTCAGCCGGTCGGCGGGGTCCAGGCCGGCCAGGTCGGCGACCTTGAGCTCCCCGGCGGCGAGCAGCCCGGCCAGCGCCTCGCGGGTGGCGGCGGGGAACTCGTGGGACCGCCGGCCGCCGATCAGGGTGACGCGGTCGCCGTCGGCGGCCGGGCGCAGCGCGACCCGCAGCCGGCGGCGCACCCGCAGCACGGTGTCGGGCGTGAGGGCCGCGGCGGCGGTCGCCTGGGCCAGCGGCGCGACCGGCTCCGGCCGCACCTGGGCCCAGGCGCGGCTGCGCACCCGGTCGGCCACCCGGTCGGGGTCGACCCGGCCCAGCCAGTCCTGCAGCGCGCCGAGCACGGCGGCGACGTCGTCGCGCAGGGCCGCCGGGTCGGCGAGGTCCACGCCCAGGGGCAGCGCGCGGCGCAGCTCGCGGTCCTCGGCGGCCAGCACCCGCACCAGGTCCAGCGCCGACTCGACGGCCGACCAGCGGGTGACCGAGTGGACGCCGACGGTCAGGTGGGCGCTGGTCTGGCCGAGCGCCACCGCCGAGTGCAGGTAGCCGCGGGGCAGGTAGAGCGCGTCGCCGGGGCACAGCACCGCGTCGACGACCGGCTCGCGCTCCGCGGCCGCGGCCACGGCGGCCGCGCGGTCGGTCCAGGGCTGGCTGCGCAGCGGCTCGGGGAGCACCGGCTCGTGGATCGTCCAGTGCTTCTCGCCGGCCACCTGCAGCACGAAGACGTCGTGCACGTCGTAGTGCGGGGAGAAGCCGCGCGAGGACGGCGGCGTGACGTACGCGTTGACCTGCGTCGGGTGCCCCAGGTCGGCGGCCAGCTGGTCGGCGAACTCGATCAGCGGCGGCCAGAGCCGGTGCAGGCCCTGCAGGACCACCGTGCTGCCGTCGGCGAACAGCCGCAGGACGGCGTCGGAGGAGACCTGGTCGGCCACCTCGGCGCCGGCGCCGCCGGAGGTGGTGAAGCGCCCGGCGTCGACGACGGCGCCGTCCTTGGCGATGCGCAGGAACGGCGTGCGCAGCCCGCGGCGGGAGAGCAGCTCGTCGACGTCGGCCAGCGTCAGCAGGTCGGCGAAGGACTCCCCGGTGTCCTCGGCGCGGGCCAGCAGCGGGCGGCGCGACCAGTGCCGCTCGGCGAAGACCGCGGGGTCGAGGTGCGTGCACCGGCGCAGGGCCGGGCGGGGGTCAGCCCCGCCCGGCCCCGCGACGGCCGGGTCCTGGCTCAGGCCGAACCGTCCGCGCCGCCGTCGGCACCGCCGTCGGCGCCCCCGTCCGAGCCGCCGCCCACCGCGCCGCCGTCGGCCGGGCCGTGGCCGGCACCGCCGTCGGCACCGCCGTCCGCGCCCCCGTCGGCACCGCCATCGGCGCCCCCGTCCGAGCCGCCGCCCACCGCGCCGCCGTCGGCCGGGCCGTGGCCGGCGCCGCTGTCCGCGCCGCCGTCGGCACCACCGTCGTGCTGGCCGGGCGTGCCCTCGCCGGCTCCGCTGTCGGCCGGACCCTCCGTGCTGGTCATGTCGTCGTCGTCGAGCGCCATCGAGCTCCTCCGGGTGCGGATCGGCGCCGGCCGCCGGACGGCGGTCGGTCGTGTCCCACCTACCTCGCCGGGGTGCCGGTCACACATGCGGGCGACCAGCCACTTCGCGGTGGGACGGGACACGCCGGGACGCACCGCGGACCACGCGCCGCGGACCCGCGGAGGCCGTTAGTCTCCCCGGGTCGGTGCGAACACGTGTTCGATCCAGGGAGGCGGCATGGCGGGGGGACGGGCGGCGGGGTGCACCGTCCTGCACGTCGACATGGACGCCTTCTTCGCCAGCGTCGAGGTGCGCCGGCACCCCGAGCTGGCGGGCACCCCGGTGATCGTCGGCGGCTCCGGCAACCGCGGGGTGGTCACCTCGGCCACCTACGAGGCGCGCGCGTACGGCGTGCACGCCGCCATGCCCACGGCCCGCGCGCTGCGGCTGTGCCCGACGGCCACCGTGCTGCCGGGGGACGTGGCCCTCTACGCCGAGGTCTCCCGGTCGGTCATGGCGCTGTTCCGGTCGGTCACCCCGCTGGTCGAGCCGCTCAGCCTCGACGAGGCGTTCCTCGACGTCTCCGGCGCCGGCCGGCGGCTGGGCGACGCCGCGCAGATCGGCGAGTACCTGCGCGCCCGCGTCTACGACGAGCAGGGCATCACCTGCTCGGTGGGCGTGGCCGGCACCAAGTTCGTGGCCAAGCTCGCCTCCACCCGCGCCAAGCCCGACGGGATGCTCGTCGTCCGCCCGGCCGAGGTCATCGACTTCCTGCACCCGCTGCCGGTCGGTGCGCTGTGGGGCGTGGGCGCGAAGACCGAGGAGGTGCTGCTGCGGCTGGGGCTGCGCACCGTCGGCGACCTCGCGCACGTGCCGGTCCGCACGCTGCAGCGGGCGGTGGGCCCGGCGGCCGGCGCGCACCTGCACGAGCTGTCCTGGGGGCGCGACCCCCGCCGGGTGGTGCCCGACGAGCCGGAGCGGTCCACCGGGCACGAGGAGACCTTCCCCACCGACGTCGACGACCCCGCCGTCGTCCACCGGGAGCTGCTGCGGCTGGCCGAGCGGACGGCGGGCCGGCTGCGCGCGGGCGGCTGGCTGGCGCGCACGGTCACGATCAAGGTCCGCTTCGCCGACTTCACCACGATCACCCGCAGCCGCACCCTCGACGTCCCCACCGACGTCGGGCAGGACCTCTACGAGACCGCCCGCGCCCTCTTCGACGCCCTCGGCCTGGACCGGGCGCGGCTGCGGCTGGTCGGCGTGCGGGCCGAGCGGCTGGTGGCCGCGGGCTCGGCGCCCCGCCAGCTCGAGCTCGGCGAGCGCGAGCACGGCCGCCGGGACGCCGAACTGGCCGCCGACCGGGCCGCCCGCCGGTTCGGCGCCGGGGCGGTCCGGCCGGCCACCCTGCTGCACCGCGACCGCGACCGGCGGGTGCGCGATCGCCCGTGAGAGTGGTCGCCGGTGATCACCGGCGGGTCGCCGCCGACTCGCCTTTCGCACCCCGCGAACGACTCGTATCCTCGTGGGCACCGCCGGGTAGAGACCGGCGGTATTGGCTCCGCCCACCTGGAGGTCTCGGTGCCGCTCTCCGAGCACGAGCAGCGACTGCTGGAGCAGATCGAGCGCGCCCTCGTCGACGACGATCCCAAGTTCGCCTCCTCCGTCCGCACGGGTGACCGCAGGCTCAAGGCCCGGCGGAAGCTGCAACTCGGTGCGCTGCTGGTGGTCGTGGGCCTGGCCGTCCTCGTGGGTGGCGCGGTCGTCCCGTCCGTGCCCCTGGGCGTCCTCGGCTTCCTGGTGATGTTCGGCGGCGCCGCGCTCGGCGTGCTCAACTACCGCAGCGCCACCGGCGCGGTCGAGCCCGGCCCGGCCGGTGCCCGCGGCGGGAGCACCGCCGCCCGCGGCCGCGGTGGGCGGGCCCGCCGCCAGCCGCTGAAGAACCGCCTCGAGGAGCGCTTCCGCCGCCGCTACGACCAGTAGCCCCCGCCGCGTCCACCGACGGCCGCCGTCCCACCCGGGACGGCGGCCGTCGGCGTTCCCGGGCCCGTTCGACGGTGTGCGCCGGCGCTGCATCCCCGCCGCCGGCGTGCCGCGTCAGCGCACACGCTCGGTCGACGGGTCCTCCGTCAGGCGGCGCGGCGGGGGAGCCGGCCGAGCAGCGTCCGCGCGGTGCTCCCGAGGCTCTCGGCCAGCGAGGCCGGCCACAGCAGCGCCCGCAGCCGCGTGCGCGCCGGGACCGCCGCCAGCAGCCCGCGCCGCGCCACCCGCAGCGCCGCCACCGCGTCGGGGTCGCCGGCGGCGCTGCCGGGACGGCCGTAGCAGGCGGTCTCCTCCGCGCGGGCCAGCCGCTCCACCGCGTCCGCCGCCCCCGGCGTCCCCATCCGGTGGGCGCCGCTCCCGCCGGTCCCGAGGGTGCGGGCCAGGGTGGCGGCCTGCTGGCGCGGGGTCTGCGCCGGGTCCCACACCAGGCCGAGGTCGCGGGCGGTGGCGGCCAGCTCGTCCCACAGCGCAGCCGGCCCGCCGTCGGCCACCCGGCGGCGGCGCTGCAGCGCCCGCGCGGCGGCCGGTGCGGCCACCAGCGCGGCCACCCCGAGCAGCATCCCTGCGCCGACCAGCACCGGCCGCGACGACGACGCCTGCGTGGCGCCCCCGGTGCCCGGCTGCGGAGCGCCGTCGACCCGGTCCTCCCGCGGCACCGGGACACCCTGCGGGGCGGTCGGGACGGTCGGGACGTCGGTCGGCCGCTCCAGCGCCTCCTGGTCGGTCGGCCGCGGCGCCCACGGCAGGTCGACGGCGCGCTCGCGGTCGATCGGGGTCGGGTCGAACGGGATCCAGCCGAGGTCGTCGAAGTAGACCTCCACCCAGGCGTGCGCGTCGTCGCTGGTGACCAGCCGGCCACCGCCGGGCTGCAGCCGGCCGGGGGTGTACCCGAGCGCCACCCGGGCGGGGATGCCGGCGGCGCGGACCATCGCCGCCATCGCCCCGGCGTACTGCTCGCAGTACCCCTGCTTGAGCCGGAGGAAGTCGGTGAGGTCGTCCCCGCTGGTGCCCGGCGCGGTCGACAGGCTGTAGACGAAGCCGTTCTCCCGGGAGAAGTGCCCGTGGATGGCGCGCACCGCCTCGTACGGGGTCGCCGCGCCCGCGGTCAGCCCGGCCACCAGGTCGGTGACCTCCGGGGACAGCGGCGGCAGCGCGGTGCCGCGCTCCAGCACCGGGTTCCCGCCCCGCAGCGGGCCGGCGGCCAGCAGCTCCTCCTCGGTGGGCCGGGGCTCCACCGAGCCCACCCGGTAGCTCACCGTGGTGGTGCGGACGTCGCGGCCGAACACGGTGCCCGTGGCGGGGTCGAACCGCCAGGCGTCGGGATCGTCGATCTGCACCCGCAGGGGAGAGGTGAGCACCGGCAGGAACCGGTCGTCGTGCCCGACGGCGGTGACCGTCGCCTCGACCCGGCGCCCCTCGCGCCGGCCGGGCAGCGGCGCGAGGTCCTCCGACTGCGCCACTGACGCCTCGCCGTCGAGGTTGCCGATCGTCCAGCCCTCCTCGACGTCGTAGACGTCGAGGGTCACCACCCGCAGGTAGCCGGGGTCGGGGACCGAGGCGTCGACGCGCAGCAGGGCGATCGGCTCGGGCAGGGTGAGCTGGCCCTGCAGGGCCGCCGCGGCGTCGAGGGCGGTGCCGGTCGACCCGCCGCCGGTACCGCCGGGCCCGAACCCCGCCGCCAGCCGGCCCTCGGGGAGGGTCGGCACCAGGCTGCCGACGACGAGCGCCGCCACCAGGGCGGCCAGCCCGGTGCCGGCCGCCGCCGCCGCGCCGGGGCCGGAGCGGCTCCCGGCCCGGCGCGCGCGGGTGGTCAGCTGCCGCGACTGGTCGGACCACAGCAGCAGCGCCAGCCCGGCCGCCGGGGCGGCCAGCGCGACCAGCCCGACGTCCCCGGTGACGGTGCTGACCGGCACGCAGAAGAGGACCAGCAGGCCCAGCCCCGCCAGCGCCGGCTGCCGCCCGCCGACGGCGATGAGGTCGACGGTGACCGCGACCATCCCGACCAGCAGGACGGTCAGCGCGAGCAGCCCGGTCAGCGGCAGCGCCGGCGTCGACTGCTCCCGCAGCTCGGCCGACCCCACCGTGAGGACGTCGCCCAGCCCGCGGAGGCTGGCCGGCGTGGGGAACCACCCCCCGATGGCGTCGTCGGGGGCGAACAGCGCCGTCATCAGGCAGGTCAGCACCGCCAGCTGGGCCAGCGGGACCAGCGGCACGCCGGCGGCCGCGGTGCGGGCGGGCAGCGGCCGCCCGCCCGACGCCCACGCCCACAGCGCCGGCCCGGCCGCGCGCAGCGCCAGCCCGGTGAGCGCCACGACGGTGACGGCCGCCAGGGCCGGGGGCAGCCACGCCGGGCGGGTGAAGACCGGTGCCAGCGCGCAGGTGCCCAGGGCGGTCGCCACCGCGGCGGCCAGGGCGGTGCCGCCCTCGTGCCGGCCCGCCGGAGCCGGCTGCACGCGGGCCTGGCGGCCGGCCGGGACCGGGGGACCGGGTGGCGGCAGCGGGGCCGAGGGGGCCGGCGGCGGGGCGAGCGTCGTCATGCCGGCACCGCCACGGGCCCGCCGGGGCGGGGTCCGGTGCCGCGCTGCGCGGCCAGCTCGGCCCACACCGCCTCGACCGGGCTGGTGGCGCCGGCGACGGCGACCTGCCAGCCCGCGCCGCGCAGCAGCGCCGCGGACTCCTCGACCTGCGCGGCCAGGTGCGCCCGCGAGGTGGCCGACAGCGCCCGGCGGGTGCGCGTGCCGGCGTCGGCCCAGCTCGCCACGTCGAGCAGGACCGCGGCGTCGCGGTGCGGCCCGGAGCGGGCGGCGACCAGGTCGGCGACGTCGTCGGGGGCGACGGCGCCGAGCACCGCCACGACGGGGCCGTCCCCGGCCACCCGGTGCAGCTGCTCCACGGCCGGCCGCAGGGACGAGCCGCGCGCCGGGGCCAGCACGGCCAGCCGGTCGAGCAGCTCGCTGGGGCCCAGCCCGCCCGAGCCCTCGGCCGGGCGCAGCTCGCCCTCGGCGGTGAGCACGCGGAGGACCGCACCCCGCCGGGACAGCGTGGTCCCGATGCTCGAGGCGGCCTCCACCAGCCACTCGAGGCTGTCCGGTGGCGGTGCCGGGTCACCCGGCGGCCCGGGGACGGCGCCCGTCGCGGCCGCCCCCGGAACGGTGGCCCGGGTGAGCAGGTGGGCGTGCACCCGCGTGTCGAGCAGCAGGGCGGCCTGCGCGCGCCACGGCCGCTCCTCCATCCGCACCATCAGCTCCCCGGTGCGGGCGGTCGCCCGCCAGTGCACCTTGCGCAGGTCGTCGCCGTGCCGGTACGCGCGGGTGCTGACGTCGTCCTCGCCGTGCACCGCGATCGACCGGCGGGCGCCCTCCCCGCCGCCGCCGTGCCCGCCGGCCGGGCCGCCGGGGCCCAGCGGCCGCACCCGGGGGACGACGACCAGCGGCGCGCCGTCGCTGCCGCTGGTGGTGCGCTGCACCAGCCCGAAGGGGTCGACCAACCGCAGCTGCAGCGGGCCGAGGCGGTACCGGCCCCGGCGTCCGCCGTGCACCCGGTAGGGCAGCGCGACCGACCGGCCGCCGGGCAGCCGCTCGACGACGTATCCGGGCGACCGGCCGAGCTCGGCCGGCAGCTGCTCGGACAGCAGCCACAGCCGGCCGGTGCGGCGGTCGGCGTTGGTGACCTCGAGCAGCACGTCGGCGCCCTCCCCGCGGGGGACCCGCGCGGGGGTCACCGTGCGGCGCACGCCCACCCGGAAGCGCTGGCGGGCGACCGCGAACGCCGACAGCAGGGGCAGCGCGAGCAGGAAGACGGCGATCTGCACCAGCGGCCGCTCACCGAGCAGCGCGCCCAGCGCGAGCAGGGTCAGGCCCGCCGCGACCAGGCAGCGGCCGCGCAGGGTGAGCGACGTCAGCGCCGTGCGGAGCGGGCCGCCCACGGCTCAGCGCCCGCGGGGGACGGGCACGGTGCCCAGCAGCCCGCGCACGACCTGCTCCGGGCTGCGCCGGGCGGCCGCCGCGTCGGCGGTCATCAGCAGGCGGTGGGCCAGCACCGGCAGCGCCATCGCCTGGACGTCGTCGGGCAGCACGTGGTCGCGGCCGGCCAGCGCCGCGGCCGCCCGGGCGGTGCGCAGCAGCTGCAGCCCGGCCCGGGGCGAGGCGCCCAGGCGCAGGTCGGGGGAGCGGCGGGTGGCCTCCACCAGCGCGACGACGTAGCGGCGGAGGGCGTCGGAGACGTGCAGCGTGCCGACGGCGGCGACGAGGGCGCGGACCGTGGCGGCGTCGGCCACCGGCCCGAGGGTGGTCAGCGGGTCGCCGGTGCCGCGGTCGTCGAGCATGGCGACCTCGGACTCGCGGTCGGGGTAGCCCATCGACACCCGCGCGGTGAACCGGTCGCGCTGCGCCTCGGGGAGGGGATAGGTGCCCTCCATCTCCACCGGGTTCTGCGTGGCCATCACCAGGAAGGGCCGGGCCAGCTCGTAGCTGACGCCGTCGACGGTGACCTGCCGCTCCTCCATGCACTCCAGCAGCGCCGACTGCGTCTTGGGCGAGGCCCGGTTGATCTCGTCGGCGACCACGACGTTGGCGAACACCGCGCCCGGCCGGAACTCGAAGGCCCGGGTCTCCTGGTCGTAGATCGACACCCCGGTGACGTCGCTGGGCAGCAGGTCGGGCGTGAACTGGATGCGGCGCACGCTGGCGTCGATCGAGGCGGCGAGGGCCTTGGCCAGGGTCGTCTTGCCGGTCCCGGGCACGTCCTCGACGAGCAGGTGGCCCTCGGCGAGGAGCACGACCAGCGCCAGGCGGACGACGTCGGGCTTGCCCTGCACGACGCGCGAGACGTTGGCCGAGATCCGTGCGCCCTCCGCCGCGACGTCGACCGGCAGCCCGGCCGTCCCGTCCGCCGCACGCATCGTGTCGGTCACCCGGCCCACGGTACGTGCCCGTCGCCGTTCCGCAGGCGGGTCCGTGCGCCCCGCCGGGTCGGTTCTCCGCCCTCCTCCGCGCCCCCCACCGGAGCGGCCGTGCCGGGGTCCCCGGCGCCCCCCGTGGTGGTCGTGCGCCCCACCGCGCCCCACCCCGGCTCCCTCCGGGCCGGGCACCGCGCCGACCCGGCGCTGACCTGCACGGGGAGCGGTGGGGAGAACCGGTCACGACATGGTGTCGAGTGGTGTTCGGTGGGGCGTAGTGGGTTAGTGTGTGGCGCGGTGGGGAGCCAGGGCCCGTCCCGGGTCCGCGGTGGACGCGAGGAGGGCGCATGGGGGAGGTGATCCGGTGTTCGTCGGCAGCTACTCGTTGCGGCTCGACGAGAAGGGCCGGCTCGCTCTCCCGGTGCGCTTCCGTGACCAGGTGGCCGACGGCATGGTGATCAAGAAGGGCCAGGAGCGCTGCATCTACGGCCTGACCATGGCCCGGGTCGCCGAGCAGAGCCGCGCCGCCGCCGCCATGGCGCCCGCCGACACCGCCGAGGCCCGCATGCGGGCCCGCCTGAGCTTCGGCTCGATGGTCGAGGTCGAGCCGGACAAGGCCGGCCGCATCACCATCCCGGCGGGCCTGCGCCAGTACGCCGGCCTCGACCGCGACGTCGTCGTGGTCGGGGTCGACACCCGCTTCGAGATCTGGGACCAGGCCACGTGGGACGCCTACGAGGCCGAGCAGGAGGCGGCGTTCGCCGCCATGGAGAGCGAGGGGATGCCCACGCTGTCCTGACCCCGTCCAGCCGGTCGCCCCGGCCGCCGCGCGCCCGACCGCGAGCCGACTTCCCCGCGGCTCGACCGGGTCCGGCCCGAACCGCCTTCCCCGCGGCTCGGTCCCCGCGCGGACCCCGGCGTCCCCACGCCACCGGCCCCGCCGGTGACCGGCATCGGCGGCCCTCGCCCCCCGCGGGCGCCTCCTGACGCACTTCCCCGGCGCCAGGCGGCCCCGCGGGGGGTGGGGGTCCCCACCCCCTCCCCACCCCGTCCCACGATCCCCACACCGCCCTACCCGGCGCGTCCCGCCCGGGTGGCATCCGGCCTGCCCGCAGCCCGCCGCGCGGCGTCACTCCCGTCCCGTCCGTCCCACGGCACGCCGCCGAGCTCCCCCAGCCGACCGGCTGCCCGCGTCACCATGGGCGCACCGGACCGGCGCCCGCCGGCGAGGTGCACGCCGACGGGGACGCCGTCCCGCGCGGGAGCCCGACCCGAGGAGTCCGACGATGAGCACGCCCGAGCCCACCCGGCCCGCGGTGCACGTGCCCGTCCTCCTCGACCGCGTCACCGACCTGCTGGGCCCCGCCTGCAGCCGCGAGGGCGCCGTCCTCGTCGACGCCACCCTCGGCCTGGCCGGACACTCCACCGCCCTGCTGCGCGCCCACCCCGGGCTGCGCCTGGTCGGGCTCGACCGCGACCCCGACGCCCGCGCCGAGGCGACCCGCCGGCTCACCGACGCCGGTGTGGCCGACCGGGCCACCGTGGTGCCCGCCGTCTTCGACGAGCTGCCCGACGTCCTCGACCGGCTCGGCCTGCCCGAGGTGCAGGCGGTCCTGTTCGACCTCGGCGTCTCCTCGCTGCAGCTCGACCGGGCCGACCGCGGCTTCAGCTACGCCGCCGACGGCCCGCTGGACATGCGCATGGACCCCGCCGCCCCGCGGTCGGCCGCCGACGTCGTCAACACCTACTCGGCCGCCGAGCTCACCCGGGTGCTGCGGGTCTACGGCGAGGAGCGCTTCGCCGCCCGCATCGCCGGGGCGATCGTCCGCGAGCGCGCCCGCGAGCCGTTCACCGGCACCGAGCGGCTGGCGCACCTGGTGCGCGACGCGATCCCCGCCGCCACCCGGCGCACCGGCGGCCACCCCGCCAAGCGGACCTTCCAGGCGCTGCGGATCGAGGTCAACGACGAGCTCGGCGTCCTCGAGCGGGCGCTGCCGGCCGCACTCGACGCGCTGGCGGTCGGCGGACGGCTGGCCGTCATCACGTTCCACTCGCTGGAGGACCGCATCGTCAAGCAGGTCCTCGCTGCGGGGGCGACCGACCGGACGCCGCCCGACCTGCCGGTGCGGCTGCCCGAGTACGGCCCGGTGCTGCGGCTGCTCACCCGCGGCGGGGAGACCGCCTCCGAGGAGGAGCTCGCGGCCAACCCGCGGGCGGCCTCGGCCCGCGTCCGCGCCGCCGAGCGCATCCGGAGGGCCGCGTGAGCGCCGCCGCCCGCGCGCCCCGCGACGGCGCCGCCCGGACCCCCGCCGCGCCGGCGAAGCCCGCGACGGCGACCACCGGGTCCGCGGCGACCGCCGCGCCGCACGCCGTCCCGTCCCGGCCGCTGCGCGCGCTGCCCTCGCGGCCGGTCCGCACGCTGCCCCCGCGGCCGGCGCGCGGCGTGCCGGCCCGGCCCGCGCGCGCCCGGGCCACCGGCCCGGCACCCCGTGTGGCCCCGGTGCCGGAGCTGCGGCTGGTCCCCGGCGGGACCGGCCGCGCCCGCGCTCCCGGCGCCGGCACCCGCCGGGCGCCGTTCGTGCTGCTCGTCCTGCTGCTCCTGGTGGCCACCACGATCGGCCTGCTGGTCCTCAACACCGCCATCGCGGTCAACTCGCTCAAGGCCACCGAGCTGCGCGCCGCCAACGCCGAGAAGGCCGAGGAGGTCCAGGACCTGGAGAAGCAGGTGATCGCCGGCGGCGCCCCCGCGCAGCTCGCCGCGGCCGCCGCGGCGGCCGGGCTGGTGCCCGCCGGCGCCGCGGCCTACCTGGTCGTCGGTCCCGACGGCACCGCCACGCTGCGCGGCACCCCCGAGCCCGCACCGGGCGCCGCCCCGCCGGCCGGGGACGGGGGCTGACCGTGGGTCCCCGGGACACCCCGCGCGAGCGGCCCCGCGGCCTCCCCGGCGATGCCCGCCGCGAGCGCGCACCCCTGGGCCGGGGCGCCGTGCCGCGCACCGGCGCCGACCGCGCCGCGACCGCCCGCTCGGGTGCCGGTGCCTGGCGCGGCGGTCCCCGCGGCGGGGGAGCGACCCGCGCGGGCGCCTTCGTCCCGCGCCGTCCGCAGGGCCGCCGGCACAGCGGCCGCACCCTGACCCCGCGCCCGGCCCGGCTGCGGTGGGGGCTGGTGCTCGTCGTCGTCCCGCTGCTGCTGGTCACCGGCCGGCTGGTGCTGCTCCAGGGCGTCGACAGCGCCGACCTCGCCTACCGCGCCGAGCAGGACCGGCTCGCCGACGTCCCGATCTCGGCGCTGCGCGGCGCGATCGTCGACCGCGACGGCCACCCGTTCGCCTACACCGTCGACGCCTCCCGCGTCACCGCCGACCCCACCGTCGTCGAGGACCCCGAGCGCACCGCGCTGGCCCTGACCGCGCTCCTCGACGTCCCGGTCGACGAGCTGACCGAGCGGCTCTCCGCCGAGGGCCGCTACGTCAGCCTCGCCCGGCAGGTGCCGCCGGAGACCGTGGAGGCGATCGAGGAGCTCGACCTGCCCGGGGTCTTCTTCGAGGACGACCCGGTGCGGCTCTACCCGGCCGGTGCCGTCGGCGGGCAGGTGGTCGGCTTCATCGGCCGCGACGGCACCGGCCTCGGCGGCGTCGAGCTGCGCTTCGAGGACGCCCTCGCCGGCACCGACGGCCGCCGCCGCGTCGAGGTCGGCAGCGGCGGCAACCCCATCCCCGCCGGCATCGACGAGTCGACGCCGGCCACCGACGGGAGCACCGTCGAGCTCACCGTCGACCAGGACGTGCAGTACGTCGTGGAGCAGCGGCTCGGCCAGGCCTGCGCCGACGGCGCCACCACCCGCGCCTCGGCCGTCGTGCTCGACGTGCAGACCGGCGAGGTGGTGGCGATGGGCTCCTGCCCCGGCTACGACCCCGCGCAGGCCGGCCGCACCGACCCCGAGCTGCTCGGCAACCCGATCGTCAGCGGCGTGTTCGAGCCCGGCTCGGTCATGAAGGCGGTGACCCTGGCCGCCGCGCTCGAGGAGGGGGTGGCCACCCCGGACGAGGTGCTGACCGTCGACGGGCACATCCAGGCCGGCGACGCCGTGGTCACCGACGCCCACGACCACGAGCCGATCGACTGGACGGTGACCGGGATCCTCGCCAAGTCGAGCAACGTCGGCACGATCATGCTGGCCCGCGAGGTGGGCGACGAGACGCTCGAGCGGTACCTGCGCGCCTTCGGCGTGGGGGAGGAGACCGGGGTGGAGCTGCCGGGCGAGAGCTCCGGGATCCTGCAGGACGCCGCCGGGTGGGAGGAGAGCCGCGCGGCCAACATCGCCATCGGCCAGGGCGTGTCGGTCACCACCCTGCAGATGGCGTCGATCTACCAGGCCATCGCCAACGACGGCGTCCGCGTGGCCCCGCGGGTGGTCTCCTCGGTCACCGCCCCGGACGGGACGACGAACACGCCGGACGCGCCCGAGCCCACCCGGGTGGTCAGCGAGGCCACCGCGGACGACCTCGCGCACATGCTCGAGGCCGTCGTCGGTCCCGGCGGCACCGCGCCGCTCGCGCAGGTCGAGGGCTACCGGGTGGCCGGCAAGACCGGCACCGCGCAGCGCCCCAACCCCGAGTGCAACTGCTACGACGGCGGCGGCTACGTGACGACCTTCGTCGGGTTCGCCCCGGCCGACGACCCGCAGTACGTCGTCGCCGTCGACCTCGAGCGGCCCACCAGCTCGGCCGAGGGCGGCCAGGTCGCCGCGCCGGTGTTCGCCGACGTGATGCGGCACGTCCTCACCTCCGCCGGGGTGGTGCCCTCCGGCACGCCCCGCCCGGACTTCGCGCTGACCCGCGAGGACCTCCCCGAGGCGGCCACCGGCGGTCCGGCCGGCGATTAGGCGGCTCCATCCGTGCACGTCCGCGGAAGTGCACGGCCCGGGACACCGCCGAGGGGCCGCGGGTGCGCGGGGGAGGAACGGGGCGCCGGTAGATTGGCCCGACGTGAGCCCGACCGGACCCGGGTCGGCGCCCCGGCCCGCGGGGACCCGCCCGCTCGCCCTCAGCGCCCTCGCCGACCTCGTCGGCGACCCCGTGCAGGGCGACCCCGCCACCCCGGTCCGCGGCGTCACCCTCGCCTCGACCGAGGTGCTCCCCGGCGACCTGTACGCCGCCCTCCCCGGGGCGCGCACCCACGGTGCGCGCTACGCCGCCGACGCCGCGGCGCGGGGCGCGGTCGCCGTCCTCACCGACCCCGCCGGCCGCGAGCAGGCGGCCGCCACCGGCCTGCCGGTGTGCGTGGTCGAGGACCCCCGCGGCCGGCTCGGCGCGGTCGCCGCCCGCGTCTACGGCGAGCCCGCCCGCCGGCTGCCGGTCATCGGCATCACCGGCACCAACGGCAAGACGACGACGAGCTACCTGGTCGAGGCGGGCCTGGCCGCCGCGGGCCGCGGCACCGGGCTGATCGGCACCGTGCAGTCGCGCACCCGCGGCCGCGACGGCGCCGAGACCACCTTCCCCAGCGTCCGCACCACGCCCGAGGCCCCGGTGCTGCACGCGCTGCTGGCCACCATGGCCGAGTCCGGCGTCGACGCCGTCGTCATGGAGGTCTCCAGCCACGCGCTGGTGCAGGGCCGGGTCGGCGGGGTGCCCTTCGCCGCCGCCGGGTTCACCAACCTCAGCCAGGACCACCTCGACTTCCACCGCGACCTCGAGGACTACTTCCAGGCCAAGGCGCTGCTCTTCGACGGCCGCGCGGCCACCGAGGTGGTCGTCGTCGACGTCGACCACGGCCGCCGCCTGGCCGGGATGCTCGGCGAGCGCGCGGTCACCGTCTCCGCCGACGGCGCGGCCGCGCACTGGACCGCCACCGACGTCGCGCCCGCCCCCGACGGCGGTTCCGCCTTCACCGTGACCGGCCCCGGCGGCAGCTGGCCCGCCGGCGTGCGGCTGCCCGGCCGGTTCAACGTCACCAACGCCGTCCTCGCGGTCGCGCTGCTCGACGCCATCGGCGTGCCAGTGGCGCAGGCACTCGAGGGCATCGCCGCCACCGTCGTCCCCGGCCGCATGGAGCCCGTCGACGCCGGCCAGCCGTTCACCGCCGTCGTCGACTACGCGCACACCCCCGACGCCGTGACCACCGCGCTCGCCGCGCTGCGGGCCTCGACGCGGGGCAGGCTGGTCACCGTGATCGGCTGTGGCGGCGACCGCGACCAGGGCAAGCGCCCGGCGATGGGCGCGGCGGCGGCGCTGGGCAGCGACCTCGTCGTCGTCACCGACGACAACCCGCGCTCGGAGGACCCGGCCGCCATCCGCGCCGCGGTGCTGGCCGGGGTGCCGGCCGACCGCCGCGCCGCCGTCGAGGAGGTCGGCGACCGCCGGGCGGCCATCGCCCGCGCCGTCGCGCTGGCCCGCCCCGGCGACACGGTGCTGGTGGCCGGCAAGGGGCACGAGCCGGGACAGGAGGTCGCGGGCACCGTGACGCCCTTCGACGACCGGGCCGTGCTGCGCGAGGCGATCGCCGCCCTGCACCCGCAGGCGTCGGCCCCCGCCGGGGCGGCCCCCCGGTGATCACCCTCTCCCTCGCCGAGGTCGCGCAGGCCGTCGGCGCGTCCGTGCCGCCCGGCGCCGGGGACGTCGCGGTCACCGGCGTCACGCTGGACTCCCGCGCCGTCTCGGCCGGTGACCTGTTCGTCGCGGTCGCCGGAGAGCGCGTCGACGGGCACGACTTCCTCGACGCCGCCGCGGCCGCCGGCGCCGTCGCGGCGCTGACCACCCGTCCCGGCGGCCCGCTGCCGGCCCTGGTCGTCGACGACACCGTGGCCGCGCTCGGCCGGCTCGCCGCACTGGTGCACACCCGGCTCGCCGCTGCCGGCCTGCTGACCGTCGGCATCACCGGGTCCTCGGGCAAGACCTCCACCAAGGACCTGCTCGGCCAGGTGCTCGCCGCGGCCGGGCCCACCGTCAGCCCGCCCGGCTCCTACAACAACGACATCGGCCTGCCGCTCACCGTGCTGTCGGCCGACGCGACCACCCGCTTCCTGGTGCTCGAGATGGGCGCCCGCGGCGTGGGCCACATCGCCCGCCTGTGCGCGGTGGCCCGCCCCGACGTCGGCGTCGTGCTCAACGTCGGCTCGGCCCACCTCGGCGAGTTCGGCTCGGCCGACGCGATCGCCGTGGCCAAGGGCGAGCTGGTCGAGGCGCTGCCGGCCACCGGCACCGCCGTCCTCAACGCCGACGACGCCCGCGTGCTCGGGATGGCGCCGCGCACCCGCGCCCGGGTGGTCACCACCGGGCGGTCCGCGGACGCCGACGTCCGCGCCACCGGTGTCACCCTCGACGACGCCGCCCGCGCCCGCTTCACCCTCGTCGCCGGCGGCGAGCAGCACCCGGTGGCGCTGCAGGTCGTCGGCGAGCACCAGGTCGCCAACGCGCTGTCGGCGGCCGCCGCCGCGCTCGCTGCCGGGATGACCCCGGCCGCCGTCGCCGCCGCCCTGTCCGACGCGCAGCCGCGCAGCCGGTGGCGGATGGAGGTCACCCGCCGGGACGACGGCGTGACCGTGGTCAACGACGCCTACAACGCCAACCCCGAGTCGATGCGCGCGGCGCTGGCCGCCCTCGCCGGGCTCCCGGCCACCCGGCGGGTCGCCGTCCTCGGCGGGATGGCCGAGCTGGGCCCGGACGCCACGGCCGAGCACGAGCGCCTGGGCCACGACGCGGTCGCCGCGGGGGTCGACCTGCTCGTCGCCGTCGGACCCGATGCGGTAGGGATGGTGGCGGGTGCCACGGCCGCCGGTGCCCGCCACGGGGAGGGCTCCGGGACGAACGTGGTCTCCGTGCCCGACCGGGCGGCCGCACTCGACCTGCTCTCGGAGGTACTCGTGCCCGGTGACGTCGTGCTGGTGAAGGCCAGCCGGTCGAACGGGCTGGAGGTCCTGGCCGAGGGCCTGCTCACCGCCGGGGCAGGCGCGTGAAGTCCGTCCTCATCGCCGCGGCGTTCGGGCTGTTCATCTCCATCCTCGCCACGCCGCTGGCCGTCCGGGCCTTCCGGCGCCGCGGCTTCGGTCAGGAGATCCGCGACGACGGCCCCGAGTCGCACCTGTCGAAGAAGGGCACGCCCACCATGGGCGGCACCGTCATCGTCGGGGCCACCGTCGCGGGCTACCTCATCGCCCACCTCTTCCTCATCGGCCAGCCCGGCCGCGGCGTCACCGCCACCGGCCTGCTGCTGCTGTTCCTCATGGTGGGGCTGGGCACCGTCGGGTTCCTCGACGACTACCTCAAGATCCGGTACCGCCGCAGCCTGGGCCTGAACAAGACGGCGAAGCTGGTCGGGCAGCTGGTCGTCGGGCTGACCTTCGCCATCCTGGCGCTCAACTTCCCCGACGAGGCCGGGGTGACGCCGGCCTCGGAGTTCGTCTCCTACGTCCGCGACATCGAGCCGCTGTTCGTCAGCGCCATCGGCTTCGTCGTGCTGGCCTACCTGTTCATCGCCGGGTTCTCCAACGCCGTCAACCTCACCGACGGCCTCGACGGGCTGGCCGCCGGCTGCTCGGCGATGGTGTTCGGCGCCTACGTGGTGATGAGCTTCTGGCAGTTCACCCACGACTGCGCCACGGCCGCGGTCGACGGCTGCTACCAGGTGCGCGACCCGCTCGACGTCACGCTGGTGGCGGCCGCCGCGCTGGGCGCGTGCCTGGGCTTCCTGTGGTGGAACACCAGCCCGGCGCGGATCTTCATGGGCGACACCGGCTCGCTGGCCCTCGGCGGGCTGATGTCCGGCATCGCCATCGTCACCCGCACCGAGCTGCTGCTCATCGTCCTCGGCGGCCTGTTCGTGGCGGTGACGCTGTCGGTGGTGATCCAGGTGGCCTTCTTCCGCGCCACCCGCCGGCGGGTGTTCCGCATGGCCCCGCTGCACCACCACTTCGAGCTCGCCGGGTGGGCGGAGAACACCGTCATCGTGCGGTTCTGGCTGGTGACCGGGATGGCCGTGGCCTTCGGGCTGGGCCTGTTCTACGCCGACTGGCTCGCCCTGACCGGGCTGTGAGCGCGCCCTCACGCACCCGGCGGCCGGCCGCCCGCCCGTCGCGACACGCGGCGTCCCTGCCGGGACCGCACGCGCGACTCGGCGACGATGTCCGGATGGACGGCCGCAGCGAGTCCACCCGCGCCCGCCGCACGGCCCGCCGGACCTCCCCGGCGGCGCCTCCCCGGCGCCGGCTGCGCGGCCCGGCCTGGCTCGACGGGCCGATGACCAGCTGCCACCTGGTCATCGGCGCGGCCGGTCTGCTGCTGGCCATCGGGCTGGTCATGGTGTTCTCCGCCTCCGCGATCGAGGCGGCCCTCGACGACCAGCCGGCCTGGCGCCCCGGCGTCGACCAGCTCGTGTTCGCGGCGCTCGGCCTGGTCGCGCTGGGCATCGCGGTGCGGCTGCCCGCGGGCCTGGTCCGCCGCTGGTCGCCGGTCGCGCTGGTCGTGGTCGTCGTGCTGCTGGTCGCCGTGCTCGTCCCCGGGATCGGGGTCGAGTACAACGGCTCGCGGGCCTGGATCAGCCTCGGGTTCACCGACTTCCAGCCCTCGGAGCTGTCCAAGCTCGTCGTCGCGCTGTGGGGCGCGCACGTGCTGGCCCTGCGCGGCCGCCACCTGACGGTCCGGACCCTGCTGGTGCCGCTGCTCCCGGTCTTCGTGCTCATGGCCGGCCTGCTCATGCTCGAGCCGGACTTCGGCGCGGTGGTCAGCCTGCTGCTGGTCGTCGCCGGGCTGCTGTGGGCCGGCGGCCTGCCGGGGCGGCTGTGGGGGATCGGCATCGCCAGCGCCGCCACGCTGGCCTGGCTCATGGTCAGCACCTCGCCGTACCGCATGGAGCGGGTCACCTCGTTCCTGCACCCCTTCGACGACCCCACCGACTCCGGCTTCCAGGCCATCCGCGGCTTCTACGCGCTGGCCAACGGCGGACTGTGGGGCGTGGGCCTGGGCAACAGCGCCATGAAGTGGAACCTGCTGCCCGAGGCCGAGTCGGACTACATCTTCGCGATCATCGGCGAGGAGCTCGGCTTCCTCGGCTGCCTGGTCGTGGTCACCCTCTACGCCGTGCTGGCCTACGCCGGCTTCCGCATCGCCCGCCGCACCACCGACCGCTTCGTGTCGCTGGCCAGCGTGGCGATCACCGTCTGGCTGGTCGGCCAGGCGGCCATGAACATGGGCTACGTGGTGGGCGTCCTCCCGGTCACCGGGGTCACCCTGCCGCTGGTCTCCGCCGGTGGCACCTCGCTGGTGCTCACCCTCTTCATCGTGGGGATCCTCATCCGCTTCGCCCGATCCGAGCCCGACGCCATCGAGTACGCCCGCAGCCGCGACCGCGGCCGGCTGGCCCGCTGGCTGCTGCCGGTGCCGGCGCTCGCCGTCGACCCGGTCCGCCCGCGGCGGTCCCGGCCCGAGCCGGCCGCCGCCCGCCCGGCGGCCCGCCGGCCGGTGGAGGCCCACCCCGTCCGGCGGCCCGTCACCGACCGCGGTGCCGACCGCCGGGCCGAGCGCCGGGTGCCCCCGCCGGCGGCCCGGCGCCCGGACCGCGACCGCGTGCCCGCCCGGCCCGCCGACGACCGCCCGGGACGGTCCCGGTGACCGGCCCGACCGGTCGCCCGGGCGGCGCCGGCCCCGGCAGCGTCGTCCTGGCCGGCGGCGGCACTGGCGGCCACATCGAGCCGATGCTCGCCCTCGCCGACGCGCTGCGGCGGCGCGACCCCGCCCTGCGGATCACCTGCCTGGGCACCGCCCGCGGCATGGAGACCCGGCTGGTGCCCGCCCGCGGCTACGACCTGCGGCTCATCCCGCCGGTGCCGCTGCCGCGCAAGCCCACGCCGGACCTGCTGCGCGTGCCCGGCCGGGTCCGCCGCGCGGTCGCCGACACCCGCGCGCTGCTCGGCGAGCTCGCCGCCGACGTCGTCGTCGGGTTCGGCGGGTACGTGGCCCTGCCGGCCTACCTGGCCGCGAAGCGCGCCGGCGTGCCGGTCGTCGTGCACGAGCAGAACGCGCTGCCGGGCCTGGCCAACCGGATCGGCGCCCGGGTCGCCGCCCGGGTCGCGGTCACCGTGCCGGGCACCCCGCTGCACCGCGGCGAGCACGTCGGCATGCCGCTGCGCTCGGCCATCACCACGCTCGACCGCGCCGCCACCCGGCCCGCGGCCCGCGCCGAGTTCGGCCTCGACGCCGACCGCCCGACGCTGCTGGTCTTCGGCGGGTCGCAGGGCGCGGCCTCGCTCAACCGGGCCGCGGTCGCCGCGGCCGACGCGCTCACCGCCGCCGGGGTCCAGGTGCTGCACGCCCGCGGCCCGAAGAACACCGACGTCACGGTGCCGCCGCGCCCGGCCGGGTCGGCGCCCTACGTCGTCGTCGACTACCTCGAGCGGATGGACCTCGCCTACGCCGCCGCCGACCTCGCGCTGTGCCGCTCGGGCGCGGTCACCGTCGCCGAGCTGTCGGCGGTCGGGCTGCCGGCGGCGTTCGTGCCGCTGCCCATCGGCAACGGCGAGCAGCGCCGCAACGCCCTGCCCGTGGTCGAGGCCGGCGGCGGCCTGCTCGTCGACGACGCCGACCTCTCACCCGCCTGGATCGAGGCGACCCTGGTGCCGCTGCTCACCGACCCCGCCGCGCTCGCCGGGTACGCCGCCCACGCCGCCGCGGCCGGGGTGCCCGACGCCGACGACCGGCTGGCCGACATCGTGCTGGAGGTGGCGGCCGGTGACCGCTGACGCGACCGCGGCCTGGACCGGGCCCGTCCCCACGCTCGAGCAGCTCGGCGCGGTGCACTTCGTCGGCATCGGCGGCGCCGGGATGAGCGGCATCGCGCGGATCCTGCTCGCCCGCGGGGTGCCGGTCTCCGGCAGCGACCGCAGGGACAGCCCGACGGTGATGGCGCTGCGGGCCCTGGGTGCGCGGGTGGAGACCGGCCACGACGCCGCCCACCTCGGGGATGCCGACTCGGTCGTCGTCTCCTCGGCCATCCGCGAGGACAACCCCGAGCTGGCCGCCGCCCGGGCCCGCGGGCTGACCGTGCTGCCCCGCGCCGTCGCGCTCGCCGCGGTGATGGCCGGGCGGCGCAGCGTCGCCGTCGCCGGCACGCACGGCAAGACCTCGACCACCTCGATGCTCACCGTGGCCGTGCAGGCCTGCGGGGTGGACGCCTCCTTCGCCATCGGCGGCACGCTCAACGAGTCGGGCAGCAACGCGCACGCCGGCGCCGGCGACGTGTTCGTCGCCGAGGCCGACGAGAGCGACCGCTCGTTCCTGCTCCTCGCGCCGTACGGGGCGGTCGTCACCAACGTCGAGGCCGACCACCTGGACAACTACGGCGACCTGGCCGCGGTCGAGGCCGCGTTCGACCGGTTCCTCGCCACCGTGGCGCCCGGCGGCTTCGTCGTCGTGTGCGCCGACGACCCCGGCTCGGCCCGGCTGCGCGGCGTCCCCACCCCGGCCCGCATGCGCACCTACGGGACCGCCGAGGACGCCGACCTGCGCCTGGTCGACCTCGACGTCGGCCCGGACACCACCGCCTGGACCGCGGTCCTCGACGGCGCCGTGCTCGGCCGCGTGCGCATCCGGGTCCCCGGCGATCACATGGCCCGCAACAGCGCCGCCGCCCTGCTGGCCGGCCTGGAGCTGGGCCTGCCCGCCGAGGGGCTGATCGCCGGGCTGGAGCGCTTCGGCGGGGTGCACCGCCGCTTCGAGCTCAAGGGCGTCGCCGCCGGGGTGCGGGTCTACGACGACTACGCCCACCACCCGACCGAGGTCACCGCGCAGCTGCGCGCCGCCCGGGCGGTGGCGGGGGAGGGCCGGGTGGTCGTGGCGTTCCAGCCGCACCTCTACAGCCGCACCCGCGAGTTCGCGACGGCGTTCGGCGAGGCGCTCGGGCTGGCCGACGAGGTCGTGGTCATGGACGTCTACGGCGCCCGCGAGGACCCCGTGCCCGGTGTCACCGGCGCGATGGTCGCCGACGCCGTCCCGTTGCCGCCCGAGCGGGTGCACTTCGAGCCCTCGTGGTCGGCGGCCGCCCCGGCCTTGGCGGCGCGGGCCCGGCCCGGCGACCTGGTCATCACGATGGGCGCCGGCAACGTCTCGATGGTCGGCCCGGAGGTGCTCGCCGCGTTGTCCGGCCCGGGCGGCGCCGAGCCCGGTGGGGACGCCGTCCGGTGAGCCGCGCGGGCCTGACCACGGCCGACCGCGAGCGCGGCACGCCGGTCGAGGTCGCCCGGCCCGCCCGCCGGCGCCGGCGGGAGACCCCCCGCGACCGGCGCCGGCGGCGCCTGGTCGGCGGCGCCGTGGCGCTGCTCGTGCTGGCGGGCGCCTGGTGGGCCGTGTGGGCCAGCCCGCTGCTGGCGGTGCGCGACGTCCGCGTCGACGGGGCCACCACGCTGACCGCCGAGCAGGTCCGCACCGCCGCCGGCGTGGCCGAGGGGACGCCGCTGCTGCGGGTCGACGTGGACGCCGCCGAGGCCCGGGTCGCCCGCCTGCCGCAGGTCGCCTCGGTCCAGGTCGCCCGCGGCTGGCCGGGCAGCGTCGTCGTGACCGTGGCCGAGCGGCGGCCGGTCGCCGTCGTGGAGCAGGCCGGCACGCGGTCGCTGGTCGACGCCTCCGGGGTGCTCTTCGACACGGTCACCGGCGAGGCCCCGGCCGGCGTGGTGCCCCTCGACGTCGCCGCTCCCGGCCCCGACGACGCCGCCACCCGGGCCGCGCTCGACGCGCTCGTCTCGCTGCCGGCCGAGGTGCGCGCCCGGGTCGCCGCCGCGGCGGCCGGTTCCGGCGAGGACGTCACGCTCACGCTCACCGACGGCACCACCGTCGTGTGGGGCGGTGCGGGCGACGGCGCCGACGACGACCGGCGGGCCGCCACGCTGGTGGCGCTGCTGGACCAGATCGCCGCCGACGCACTCGAGCCGGCCACGACCATCGACGTCAGCGCGCCGGACGCCGTCGTCCTCCGGTGATCAAGGGCCCTCCTGCCCCCCACCCCTCGCTCCGCTCGGGGCGGGGCCCTGCAGGAGGGCCGTGCCAGCACCTCACCTTCGCGCTGCGTGCGTGCCCGGGTGCGGACCGCTGATCGACCGGCGCGCCGCCGACACGCCCGCCTCCGCGACACGCCCGACACGACGTCCGGCCCGGATCCGTCCGCGTGTGTCGCTCGCCGCTGGTCTCGACGCCCACCTGAGGGATCGGCGCCGCGGGTCGTCACCGAAAGTGGTGCAGATGTGACCACTGGGTCGCCGGAGATCCGTGGGATCCGAGTATCGCGACACGCCGGTCCGAGGAGGGTGCTTGTAGCGCCGGATGGAGCCCACCTAACTTCGTCGCGTCGACCCAGTTGACATAACACTAAGTCTGTACTTGAGGATGAGGGTCGAGGTCGGGAGCCCCACATGACACCTCCGCACAACTACCTCGCGGTCATCAAGGTCGTCGGCATCGGCGGCGGCGGTGTGAACGCGGTCAACCGGATGATCGAGGTCGGTCTGAAGGGGGTGGAGTTCATCGCCATCAACACCGACGCCCAGGCGCTGTTGATGAGCGACGCCGACGTCAAGCTCGACGTCGGCCGGGAGCTCACCCGCGGCCTCGGCGCCGGCGCCCAGCCCGACGTCGGCCGACAGGCAGCCGAGGACCACCGCGAGGAGATCGAGGAGGTGCTCAAGGGCGCCGACATGGTCTTCGTGACCGCCGGTGAGGGCGGTGGCACCGGTACCGGCGGCGCGCCGGTCGTGGCCTCGATCGCCCGCAAGCTCGGCGCGCTGACCATCGGCGTGGTCACCCGCCCGTTCTCCTTCGAGGGCAAGCGGCGTGCCGTGCAGGCCGAGTCGGGCATCGAGGAGCTGCGCAACGAGTGCGACACGCTCATCGTGATCCCCAACGACCGGCTGCTGCAGCTCGGTGACCGCAACGTCAGCGTGATGGACGCCTTCCGCACCGCCGACCAGGTGCTGCTCTCCGGTGTCCAGGGCATCACCGACCTGATCACCACCCCGGGCCTGATCAACCTCGACTTCGCCGACGTCAAGTCGGTCATGTCCGGTGCGGGCTCCGCGCTCATGGGCATCGGCAGCGCCCGCGGCGACAACCGCGCGCTGCTCGCCGCCGAGCAGGCGATCGCCAGCCCGCTGCTGGAGGCCTCGATGGAGGGCGCCCACGGCGTGCTGCTGTCGATCTCCGGCGGGTCGGACCTGGGCCTGTTCGAGATCAACGAGGCCGCCTCGCTGGTGTCCGACGCGGCCCACGCCGACGCCAACATCATCTTCGGTGCGGTCATCGACGACGCCCTCGGCGACGAGGTGCGCGTGACCGTCATCGCCGCGGGCTTCGACGGCGGCCGCCCGTCGTCGCGCAAGGACGCCGCGGTCGCCGCCGTGCCGGCCGCCGGGCCCACGACCGCCCCGGGCCGCCTGCCCTCGCCGCCGGTGGCCCCGGCGCCGTCCGCGGGCCTGCCGCGGGCGACGGGGGAGCGGCTGGTGGGCGCCGTGCCGCCCGCTCCAGTCGCGCCCGCCCCGGCGGCCCGCCCGACGCCGCCCGGCGGGGGGATCACCGTCCCGCCGCTGCCGCCGGTGACCAACGGTGCCGCCGGTGCCGCCGGACGCCGCCCCCTCGGCAACGAGGACTTCGAGGAGGAGCTCGACATCCCGGAGTTCCTCCGCCAGTGATGGAGGACCCCCCTGCCCCCCACGGCTCGCAGGCTCGCCGCGGGCCCCTGCAGGAGGGCCGTTCCAGCAGGTCGGCCGCCTCTCCGGTGGTGCGCCCCCGACGGGTGGTCACCGACCGGAGGGGCGGCCGCTCGCGTCCGCCCTACGACACGTTCGACCTGGGGGCCCACGTCGGCGACGACCCCGCCGACGTCGCCGCCAACCGCGAGCGCCTCGCCCGCGAGCTCGGGGTGGCCGGTGACCGGCTGGTCTGGATGGACCAGGTGCACGGCACCGGCGTCGCCGTCGTCGAGGGCCCGGCCGAGGCACCGCTGCCGGCCACCGACGCCCTGGTCACCCGCACCCCCGGCCTGGTGCTGTGCGTGCTCGTCGCCGACTGCGTGCCCGTGCTGCTCGCCGATCCCGTCGCCGGCGTGGTCGCCGCCGTCCACGCCGGCCGCGAGGGCGTGCGGCAGGGCGTGGTCCCCGCGACGCTGGCCGCCATGGCCCGGCTGGGCAGCCGCCCCGCCGACACCACCGCGCTCCTCGGCCCGGCGGTCTGCGGCTCCTGCTACGAGGTGCCGCGCGCGATGCAGGCCGAGGTGGCCCGCGTCGCCCCGGCGGCCGCCGTGCGCACCCGGAAGGGCACGCCCGGCCTGGACCTGCGGGCCGGGCTGGCCGAGCTGATGACCCGGGCGGGCCTGGCGCAGGTGGTCCACGACCCGCGCTGCACCGTCGAGGACCGGCGGCTCTACAGCCACCGCCGCGACGGCGTCACCGGCCGCCAGGCCGGCGTGACCTGGCTCGGGTGAGCCGACCCGCCCCCTGCGTGCGCATCCACGGAAGTGCGCGGCCGCCATCGGGGACGATCGGCGCATGACCTCCCCGGCCGACCGCCTGCGGGCCGTCCGCGACCGCATCGCCGCGGCGGCCCGGGCCGCCGGCCGCGACCCGGGGTCGGTGACCCTGCTCGCGATCAGCAAGAACGTGCCGGCCGACGACGTCCGCGCCCTCGCCGCGCTGGGCCAGACGGCGTTCGGCGAGAACCGCGCCCAGGAGCTCGCCGCCAAGGTCGCCGCGCTCGCCGACCTGCCGCTCGAGTGGCACTTCGTCGGCCAGTTGCAGCGCAACAAGGCGGCGGCGGTGGCCCGCACCGGCGCCGTCGTCCACTCCCTCGACCGGGCGCCCCTGGCCCGCGCCCTGGCCCGCGCGGGGGAGGATCGTGGCCGCGCCGTCGACGTCTTCGTGCAGGTCGACCTGGGCGGCGCGGCGGGGGAGCTGGCCGAGCGCGGCGGCGCCGCGCCCGACGACGTCCCCCGGCTGGCCGAGGAGGTCGCCGCCCTCCCGGGCCTGCGGCTGCGCGGGCTGATGGCCGTCGCCCCGCGGGACGAGCCGCCGGGCCCGGCCTTCGCCCGGCTGGCCGCCCTCGCCGAGCGCCTGCGCGCCGACCACCCCGCCGCCACCGAGCTGTCGGCCGGCATGAGCGGCGACCTCGAGGAGGCCGTCGCAGCCGGCGCCACGATCGTGCGTGTCGGAACCGCGCTCTTCGGCTCCCGGCCCCTAACCTCGCCCCGAGTCACACGAGTCACAGGGGTCCCACCCGGGTCCCCGGAGGAGGTCTGATGGCCGGGGCCATGCGGAAGATGGGCATCTACCTCGGACTCGTCGAGGACGACGACGCCCGCGCCTACGGGCGCTACGACGCCCGCCCGGCCGACCACCCCGACCGGTACGACGACGGCCGCTACGACGACCGCTACGACGAGGGGCGCTACGACGACCGCCGGGCCGGCCGGTACGAGGGCCGCTACGACGAGCGCTCCGCCGACCGCTACCCCTCCGACGGGCGCGGGGAGGCCGGCTACGGCGGCTACGACTCCCTGACCGGCGACCCCGCCTACGACGACCGCTACGACCGCCGTTACGACGAGCGCTTCGACGAGCGCGCCGAGCCGCGTGCGGCCGAGCCGCGGGGCCACGAGTCGCGCGGTGCCGAACCGCGCGGCCACGAGCCCGCGGGCGAGGCCGAGCCGGCCCTGCCGCGCCGCGGCGCCACCCGGCTGGGGCTGGCCACGCCGGTGGCCTCCTCGGGTCCGGTGTCGGCCTCCGCCGAGTCCCGGGTGCCGGGCCCGTCCGGTGCCGCCGGACCGCGGCTGGGCGCCGTCGGCGGCCCGGGCGGCGGCGCGAGCGGTGGCACGGTCGGCGGAGGCGCCGTCAGCGGCTCCGGCCCGGCGGCCGCCGCCGGCCTGGCCGCCCGCGAGCCGGTCGCCGCGGCGGAGCCCGCTCCCGCTCCCGCGAAGCAGCCCTACCGGATCACCACGATGAGCCCCAAGACCTACAACGAGGCGCGGGCCATCGGGGAGGCCTTCCGCGAGGGCAGCCCGGTCATCATGAACCTCACCGAGCTCGACCACGCCGACGCGCGGAGGCTCGTGGACTTCGCAGCAGGACTGATCTTCGGCCTGCGCGGTAGCATCGAGCCCGTCACGGCCAAGGTGTTCCTGCTCAGCCCGAGGGACGTCGACGTGACGGCCGAGGACAAGGCCCGGATCCGCGAAGGCGGGTTCTTCGCCCAGTCCTGAGGTCGTCGGCCGGGGCGCTGGAGCGCAGGCGAACACGGCACCCGCGGGTGCCCCGGGACGAGCGAGGACAGTGGCTCTCTTCTGGCAGATCGTGTCGTCGGTCCTGCTCGTCTTCCTCATCCTGCTGTTCGCGCGTTTCGTCGTGGACTGGGTGATGGTCCTGGCGCGCAGCTGGCGCCCGTCGGGCTTCGTGGCCGCGGGCCTCGAGGTCGTCTACGCGACCACCGACCCCCCGCTGAAGGCCATCCGCAAGGTGATCCCGCCGCTGAACCTGGGGTCGATCCGTCTCGACCTCGCGTTCATGGTCTTATTGATCGCCGTGTACATCCTGCGGAGCATCACGTCTGGTCTCGCCCTCACCGCGTGACCACCGCTCACGCGGTCCGCGCGTGATCGACCCGACCCCGTCCCCGCCGTCCGACCCGAGGTGAGCCCCTTGCCACTCACGCCAGCCGACGTGCACAACGTCGTCTTCAAGAAGCCGCCGATCGGGAAGCGTGGCTACGACGAGGACGAGGTCGACGCGTTCCTCGACGTGGTGGAGGCCGAGCTCGCTCGGCTGATCGAGGAGAACAACGAGCTGCGCTCCGGCTCGAGCACCGGCCGGGTCCCCGCCCAGCAGGCCGCCCCGGAGCCGCCGCCCGCGCCGGCCCCGCCGCCACAGCCGGTGTCCCGCGAGGACGACACCACCCGCGCCTCCCGGATGCTGGCGCTGGCGTCGGAGACCGCCGACCGCTACGTCAACGAGGCCAAGGCGCAGGCCGACCAGATGGTCTCCAGCGCCAAGGCGACCAGCGACCGGCTGCTGACCGACGCCCGCGCCAAGAGCGAGCAGATGGTCAACGAGGCCAAGCTGCGCGCCGACTCCATGGTCAACGACGCCCGCACCCGCGCCGACACGATGGAGCGCGAGGCCCGGGCCAAGGCCGCCGCCCTCGACCAGGACGCCGAGCGGCGGCACCGCGAGGTCATGGGCGGCCTGGAGGAGAAGCGCGCCAACCTCGAGCGCAAGATCGAGGAGCTGCGCACCTTCGAGCGCGAGTACCGCACGCGGTTCCGCTCCTACCTCGAGTCGCACCTGCGCGACCTCGACAGCCGCGGCTCGGCGGAGCCGTCGTCGGCCAGCCGGCAGACGCAGCACGCGACCGCCTGAGGGCGGACGCGGCCCTCGCCGCCCTGACGACCGGTCCCCGTCCCGCCACCCGGCGGGGCGGGGACCGCTGCGTCGGCTCCCCGTGACGCACCAGCGGCGTTCGCCGTGGCTGGCAGCGGTCGCCGGTGCGGCCGTCGGGCTGCTCGGTGGCCTGGTGGGGCTGGGTGGCGCCGAGTTCCGGCTGCCGCTGCTGCTGGGCCTGTTCGCGTTCGCGGCCCTGCCGGGCGTCATCGTCAACAAGGCGCTGAGCCTGACGGTGGTCGTCGCGGCCATCCCGAGCCGGCTGGGCGCGGTCCCGTTCGACCAGCTGGCCGCGCACGGGATCGTCGCCGCGAGCCTGCTGGCGGGCAGCCTGCCGGGGGCGTGGACGGGAGCGGCCTGGGCCACGCGGATGCGCACCGCCACCCTGTACCGGGTCCTGGCGCTCCTGCTCGTCGCCATCGCAGCGGTGTTCGCCGCCCACCACCTGGGCCGGCTGCCGCACCCGCACCTGCCGGCCGCCGCCCAGGCCGGCGCCGGTGTCGTCGCCGGGTTCGGCATCGGCGTGGTCGCCGCGCTGATGGGCGTGGCCGGCGGCGAGCTGCTGGTGCCGGTCATCACGGTGCTGTTCGCCGTCGACGTCAAGGTCGCCGGCAGCCTGTCGCTGCTGGTGTCGCTTCCGACGATGCTGGTCGGGTTCGCCCGGTACAGCCGGTCCCAGGCGTTCGCCGTGCTGCGGGACGACGGCCGGTTCGTCGCGGCGATGGCGGCCGGCTCGGTGGCCGGAGCGGTGGCCGGTGGACTGCTGCTCGGCGTCGTGCCGACGGCGGTCCTGGTGCCCGCGGTGGTCGTGCTGCTGCTCGCCAGCGCGGTCGAGGTCTGGCGGCACGCCCGTCCCCCGGGCGCGCGGGTCCCGAGAACGGAACCGGCCCCCTGAGCCCTCCGGGGAGGGCTCGGGGGGCCGGACGCGTCCGAGCGGTGGGGCCTCAGCCCTTGACGCTGCCGGCGAGCAGGCCCCGGACGAAGTAGCGCTGCAGGCTCAGGAACACCAGCAGCGGCAGCACGATGGACACGAAGGCACCGGCGGCCAGCAGGTACCAGTCCGACCCCCGGGTGCCTGCCAGCTCGGCCACCCGCACGGTCAGCGGGACGACGTCGGGGGCCCCGCCGGCGAAGGTCAGCGCCACCAGCAGGTCGTTCCACACCCACAGGAACTGGAAGACGCCGAACGCGGCGATCGCCGGGGTGAGCAGCGGCAGCAGCACCTGGAAGAAGATCTTCACGTGGCCGGCGCCGTCCATGCGGGCGGCCTCCACCAGCGAGGCCGGGATCTCCTTCATGAAGTTGTGCAGCAGGAAGATCGCCAGCGGCAGCGCGAAGATCGAGTGCGACAGCCAGATGGTCCAGAAGGACCCGTTGAGGCCGGTGTCGACGTACAGGCTGAGCAGCGGGATGAGCGTGACCTGGATGGGGACCACCTGCAGCGCGAAGACCGCGATGAACAGGATGTTGCGGCCCGGGAACTTGATCCAGGCGAACGCGTAGGCCGCCAGCAGCGCCAGGCTGATCGGGATGATCACCGCCGGCAGGGTGATGACGAGCGAGTTGAGGAACAGCGTGGCGAAGTTCGTCCCGCCGTAGAGGACCTCGTTGTAGTTGTCGAGGGTGAACTGCGGGTCGGTGAAGAACGTCCACCAGCCCGACCGGCGGATGTCGAGCTCCGGCCGGAAGGAGGTGATGAGCAGGCCGAGCGTCGGGATGGTCCACAGCACCGCGATGACCAGCGCGATGATCGATGCGGCGGGGGAGCTGAGCCGGTTCTTGGCGGCCACCGCGCGGCGCTCGGTGCGGGTGAGCCGGCGCTCGTCCGGGGGGACGGGCGCCATGACCGGGGTGGTCGTGGTCATCGGATCTCCTCCGCGAGGCGCAGCTGACGGACGTTGTAGGCGATGATCGGGATGACCAGCACGAACAGCAGGACCGCCAGTGCCGCGCCGAGCCCGAAGTTGAACTGCCGGAAGGACTGGGCGTAGAACTCGTTGGCCACGACGCTGGTGTTGAAGTTGCCGCCGGTCATCGTCCGCACGATGTCGAAGACCTTCAGCGTCACGATCGCCACCGTCGTCAGCACGACGACCAGGGCCGGGCGGATGCTGGGCACGGTGACGTAGCGGAACATCTGGATCCCGCTGACGCCGTCGAGCCGGGCGGCCTCGACGATGTCGTCGGGGATGGCCTTGATGGCCGCCGACAGCACGGTCATGGCGAAGCCCGCCTGGATCCAGATCATGACCACGATCAGGTACACCGTGTTGGCCGGGGCGTTGAGCAGGAACTGCTGTGGCTCCAGCCCGAACAGCACCAGGATCTGGTTGAGCAGGCCGATCTGGTTCACCCCGGGCTGGTCGGGGCGGTACTCGTAGACGAACTTCCAGATGACGCCGGCACCGACCATGGAGATCGCCATGGGGAGGAACACCAGCGCCTTGGCCAGCGACTCGAACCGGGTGCGGTCGACGAGGTAGGCGTAGACCAGGCCGAGACCGGTGGTCACCAGCGGGACCAGGACCACCCACAGCAGCGTGTTGAGCAGGACGGTCTGTAAGTTGTCCTCGGTGAACACCGTCGCGTAGTTGTCCAGCCCGACGAACTCCGAGCCGTCCCGGTTGTAGAACGACCCACGGACGGTCTCGAGGGCCGGGTAGACGAGACCGACCGCCAGCAGCAGCAGCGTCGGTCCGACGAAGCCGGCCGCCACCACCCAGTTGGGCACCCGCTTGGGCCGGTCGACCGCGAACAGGATCACTCCCATCACGGCCGCGAACAGGAGGATGGCGAACACCATCAGGGCGATCTTGTGCCCCGTGGTGGTCGCGTCCAGGAACCACTGCACCGCAGACGACCTCTCCTCGGCAACGGAACGCCGGGGGGACCGGCGCGGCGCTGTGGGCGCGGCGGTCCCCCCGGCCTCCGGGGGTGGTGGGACGGGCGGTCCCGGTCAGCCGGGGAGGCCGACCGGGACCGTGGTGGTCAGGACGTCGGCCAGGCGTTCTCGACGTCGGTGAGGACCTGCTGGGTCGGCTTGTCGGTCGCGATCCAGTTGGTCAGCTCGGTCCACAGGGCACCGGCGCCGACCTCACCCGGCATCAGGTCCGACCCGTCGAACCGGAAGGTCGCGTTCGGGTCCTGGAACTGCTCGGCCGCGAGCTGGTCGATCGGCGAGGTCAGGTTCTCGACGTCGAGACCGGTGTTGGCGCTGACCCAGCCCGGGCCGGAGACCTGGGCCTTGATGTTGGCCCACTCCGGGGAGGAGAGGTAGGTCTGGAACGCCTGGGTGGCCGGCTCGTCGTTGAACGCCGCGGTGAACTCGCCACCGCCGAGGACCGGGGCGGTGTCACCCTCGATGGGCGGCAGCGGGAAGGCGAAGATGTCGCCCTCCTCGGAGATGTCGGTGCCCTCCGGCCAGTTGGCCTGGTAGAAGGACGCCTGGCGGTGCATGAAGCAGCTGCCGTCGAGGATGGGCAGGCCCGCGTCGGTGAACTCGGTCGTCGCGATCGACTGCACCTCGCCCAGACCGCCGTTGACGTAGTCGGCGTTCTTCAGGATGCCGCCGACGGTGTCGAGCGCCTCGACGATCTGCGGGTCGTTGAACGGGATCTCGTGGTTGACCCACTGGTCGTAGACGTCGGGGCCGGCGGTGCGCAGGACGACGTCCTCGAGCCAGTCGGTGGCCGGCCAGCCGGTGGCGTCACCGGACCCGATGCCCGCGCACCACGGCTTGGCGCCGGACTCGGCGATCTGGTCGGACAGGGCGATCATCTCGTCCCAGGTCTGCGGGACCTCGTAGCCGGCGTCGGCGAAGGCCGACGGCGAGTACCAGACGAAGGACTTGGCGTTGGCGCCCAGCGGGGCGGCGTAGAACTCGCCGTCGACGCTGCCGTAGTTCTTCCAGCTCTCGTCCCAGTACTCGTCGACGTTGGCCTCGACCTGGCTCGGCGCCGGCACGACCGCACCGGCGGCCACGAGGTTGGCCAGCAGACCCGGCTGCGGGACGAACGCGATGTCCGGGGCGTTGCCGCTCTGGACGCGCACGACGAGCTGGGCCTCGAACTCGCGGGACCCCTCGTACTGGACGTCGACGCCGGTGCACTCCTCGAAGGGGACGTAGGAGTCGATGTGCGGCTGGTCCTCGGGGTCGACGATCGAGGTGTAGACGCTGACCGTCTCGCCCTCCAGGTCGCCGAACTCCTCGTAGGGGGCGCAGTCGATGCTCAGGTCGGAGGCCGCGGCCTCGCCGTCCCCGCCGCCCCCGCTGGTCTCGCTGGCACCGCAGCCGGCGAGCACCAGCGCCACACCCAGGCCGCCGGCCAGCGCCGTGGAGCGCCGGCCTCTCGAGCGCATGCTCATGTACTTCCCTTCGGGTTGCTGCGGCGTCCTCGCCGCACTGCGTCATCGCAGACGGGCATCCCGGCACCAGGGGCCGGTCGCCACGCTCGCCCGGGGACGATAAGCGGCGCGGAGGTCGGTTTCGCGCAACAGTGTTGAAACCGTTATGCAACGGCGTCCTGGCTCATCCGGACGGGTCGTTCCGGAATGTCCGCAGGTCGGCGCCGGTGCCCGTGTCCGTGCCCCGGACGGGTAGCGCGAGGGTGCCACCATGGTCCCGGGACGAGCCGCGTGCCAGAGTGGAGTGCTCTGCACCGGCGCAGAACGGAAGTCGAAGGGACCTCATGGCCGCCATCACCTACGACCACGCGACGCTGACCTATCCCGGTGCCACCGCACCGTCGGTGAGCGGGCTGGACCTGGACGTCGCCGACGGGGAGTTCCTGGTCCTGGTCGGCCCCTCGGGCA
>NZ_JBJGZA010000025.1:0-66828 GCF_054050255.1 Geodermatophilus sp. SYSU D00700
CCCCCCCCCCCCCCCCCCCCCCCCCCCCCCCCCCCCCCCCCCCCCCCCCCCCCCCCCCCCCCCCCCCCCCCCCCCCCCCCCCCCCCCCCCCCCCTGCCGCCCGTCCGTCAGAGGGCGGCGACCTCGTAGGTGTGCCCGGCCGCGCGCAGCCGCTCGACCAGCACGTCGCCGAGCGCCGTCGCGGGCGTGAGCGACCCGGCGCGGTCGGGCAGCCGGTCGCCGTCGAGGGCGAGGCCGAGGGCCACCTGCCCGAACATCACCGACGTCGCCGCGTACCCGGGATCCCCCTTCCCGGCCGCGGTGGCGCGGTAGCGCCGCCCGCTCTCGGTGTCGGCGTCGACGACCATGCGGAACCAGCCCTTCTCCCGCTCGGACTCCGACGGGCCGGTGCCCGGCTCGGGCAGCACGCGGTCGACCAGCGCCCGCGTGGGCGGGAAGGCCAGTGCGCCCACGGCGGCGGCCAGGCCGGTGGTGACGCCCGCGGCGGTGAACGCGCCGGTGATGCCGCGGCCGGCGCTCATCGACTCCCCGTAGCGCAGGCCCCGCCCGTAGGCCCACTCCTGCAGCGCGTTGCTGCGCCGCACGATCCGGGTGTTGAAGGACGCCATGACGAACGGCGCGGTCCAGCGGCCGTCGGCGGCGAGGGCGGGCAGTGCGGCATCCGAGGGCTGGCGGGTGTCGGGCTCGGCGGCCCGGTCGGGGGAGAGGGCGAACGGGTCGGCGAGCAGGCGGCGGACGGCCCGGTCGCGGGCCGCGTCCTCGATCATCCCGCGCATCGTGGCGACCGTGCCGCCGCTGGCCCCGCCCCGGAGGCTGGCCACCAGGCGGACGTCGGTGAGCCCGCCCGCGCCGTCCGCCCGCGCCCGCTCGGCCAGGAGCAGCACCGACAGGTCCGAGGGGATGGAGTCGTAACCGGCCGCGTGCACCAGGCGGGCGCCGGTCTCGCGGGCGACGGCGTCGCAGCGGTCGATGGCCTCGCGGACGAACAGCACCTCGCCGGTGAGGTCGGCGTAGTGCGTCCCGGCGCGGGCGCACGCCTCGACCACCGGCAGCCCGTAGCGCCGGTAGGGACCGACGGTGGTCACCAGCACCCGGGTGCCCTCCGCGAGCCGGGTCAGCGAGGCGGGGTCCCCGGTGTCGGCCTCCAGCAGCGGCCACGAGCGGCCGGCAGCGGGCAGGTCGGCGGCGGCCGCGGCCAGCTTCTCCCGCGAGCGGCCGGCCAGCGCCACCCGCAGGTCGGGCGGGGCGGCCTCGGCCAGGTAGCGGGCGACCAGCCGGCCGACGAAGCCGGTGGCACCGAAGAGGACGACGTCGTGCTCACGCTGGG
Source organism: Geodermatophilus sp. SYSU D00700 (assembly GCF_054050255.1). Lineage (NCBI taxonomy): Bacteria > Bacillati > Actinomycetota > Actinomycetes > Geodermatophilales > Geodermatophilaceae > Geodermatophilus > Geodermatophilus sp. SYSU D00700. Next base: position 1,328 of record NZ_JBJGZA010000025.1, read on the forward strand.
GTCCGGTCACCGCCCGATCCTGCCCCGGGAGGGTCCGGGCCCGCCCGTCAGCCCCGGGTCCCGCGCCGCCGCCGCGGCGGACGGTCGGCCCGCGAGAGCCGGTTGCGTGCGCGTCCGGGCAGGTCGACGGCGACCGGGGCCTCCCACCCGCGCCACACCGACAGCACCCGCAGCCCCGAGACCAGGGCGATGACGACCAGCGCGACGGGGATCGGGTCGAGGCCCAGCGGCCCGGCGAGCACGGTCAGCGCCGTGGCGCCGATGAGCGCGGCGACGGCGTTGTAGGGGCCCGGCTGCACGATGTCGGCGCGCTGGCCGAGCAGGACGTCGCGGATCACGGCCCCGCCGACGGCGGTGAGGGTGCCGATGAACACCACCGAGGCGCTGGGCAGGCCGGCGAGCTGGGCCTTCTGCGCGCCGATCACGGTGAACAGGCCGAGGGTGAGCGCGTCGAGCACCACGAGCAGCGCGGTCAGCCGCGACAGCCAGCCGGAGAACCAGAAGGTGACCATCGCGGTGATCGCCACGGCCGGCAGGTAGGTCCGGTTGGTCAGCGCCACCGGCGGGCCGGCGGCCAGCAGCACGTCACGGATGAGCCCGCCGCCGAGGCCGCCGCTGACCGCCAGCAGCAGCACCCCGGAGACGGCGAAGCCCTCCCGCGCGGCGAGCAGCCCGCCGGTGAGCGCGCCGACGACGATCGCCGCGAGGTCGATCGCGACCGGGACGCGCAGGGTCTCGACCGCCGCCGCGAGGGTGCTCACGGCTGCCCATCCTCCCGCCGGGGGGACGGCGTCCGGGGCAGGTGTACCACCCGGACGGGGGAGGACCGGTCCTGTGGCGGAGGCCACCCCTCAACCCGCGGACGATCACGTCCGATACGAGCGGCATGCGTCGGTCCTCGTCCCCCGGGGTGGCCGGCACCCGGCTGTTCGCCGTGTACGCCGCGGCCAGCCTGGTGCCGGTCGTACTGCTGGGCGGTGGTCTCGCGGCGGGCATCCGGCAGGACGCCGTCGACCGCGCGCTGGAGTACGGCCACGCTCAGGCGGCCGTGGTCGAGGAGATGGCGATCGCACCGGCGCTGCGCGGCCAGGACCTCGCCACCGGGGTGACCGGTGCCGAGCTCGAGCGGCTGCGGGCGGCCACCGACCTGGCCGTCTTCCGCGGCTCGATCCTGCGGCTGCGGCTGCGCGACTTCTCCGGCGCGGTGGTCTTCGCCGACGACGGCGCCACCGGCCCCGAGGCCGCGCTGCCCGACTACCCCGCCGGTGAGGACGTCGTCCCGGCCGCCGACCCCGCGTTCGCCACGGCCGCGACGGGGGGCACCGACGTCGCCCTCCTCGACGACGACGGACTGGCCGTCGGGCGGATGATCCGCGTCCTGCAGCCCATCGTGGCCGACACCTCGGGCCGCTCGGTCGGGGTCCTCGAGCTGCTGCTGCCCTACGACACCGTCGCCGCCGAGGTCGAGGCGGCGACCACCCGCACCTACTGGCGCCTGGGCGCCGGCCTGGGCGCGCTCTACCTCGTGCTCGCCGGGATCTCCTGGTCGACCACCCGCCGGCTGCGCCGCCAGGCCGCGCAGGCCGCGCACGACGCCCTGCACGACCCCCTGACCGGGCTGGCCAACCGGGAGCTGTTCGCCCGCCGGGTGGCCGCCGAGCTCGGGCGCGGCACGCCGGGCGCCGTCGTCCTCGTCGACCTCGACCGGTTCAAGGAGGTCAACGACACCCTCGGCCACCACGCCGGCGACCAGCTGCTGGTCGAGGTGGGCCGCCGGCTGACCGCCACCGTGCGCGCGGAGGACACCGTGGCCCGTCTCGGCGGCGACGAGTTCGGCCTGCTGCTGCCCGGGATGGACCGCGCCGCCGACGCCCGCGAGCTGGTCCAGCGGGTGAGCGACGCGCTGTCGGTCGAGACCGTCGTCGAGGGCGTCCCGCTCGCCGTCGAGGCCAGCTGCGGCATCGCCATGCACCCGGCCGACGCCACCGACGTCGAGACGCTGCTGACCTGCGCCGACGCCGCCATGTACCAGGGCAAGCGCGGCGCCACCGGCGTCGTCGTCTTCGACCCCCGCGCCACCGCCCCCTCGCCGTACTCGCCGGTCCTGCAGCACGACGTGCGCCGGGCCCTGGAGGACGGCGACCTGCGGCTGCACTACCAGCCGCAGGTGGACCTGGCCTCCGGCCGCACCGCCGGCGTCGAGGCGCTGCTGCGCTGGCAGCACCCCGAGCGCGGGCTGATCGGGCCCGGCGGCTTCCTGCCGGCGCTCGAACAGTCCGGCGTCATGGGCGCGCTCACCGAGTGGGTGCTGCGGCAGGCGCTGGCCGACTGCGCCGCCTGGAGCGCCGCCGGCGAGGACTGGACGGTGTCGGTCAACGTCTCGGTGCGCAACCTGGAGACGCCCGGCTTCGCCGCCACCGTGGCCCGGCTCGCCGCCGAGGCCGGTGTGCCGCCGGCCCGGTTGCACCTCGAGGTCACCGAGACCGCGCTGCCCGCCGACCTCGCCACCGCCTCGGCCTGCCTGGCCGAGCTGGCCGCGCACGGCTTCGGCGCCGCCCTGGACGACTTCGGTGTCGGCTTCGCCAGCCTGTCGCACCTGCGCTCCCTGGCGCTGACCGAGGTCAAGGTCGACCGGGCCTTCGTCACCGGCGTGGACGTCTCGGCCGAGGACGCCGCCGTCGTGCGGTCGCTGGTCGAGCTCGCGCACGGCCTGGGGCTGTCGGTCTGCGCCGAGGGCGTGGAGACGCCCGAGGTCGCGGCCTGGCTGCGGGCGGTCGGCTGCGACCGCGCCCAGGGCTGGTTGTTCTCCCGGCCGCGCCCGTGGCCGGAACTCACCTGCGCGGCCGCAGGGGTGTCCGCGCCCTCCGTGGAGGTCCTCGCGTGACCCGCACCCACCGTGCCCTCATCGGCACCGCCGTCCTCGCCGTCGCCCTGGTCACCGCGGGCTGCGGGACCTCCGGGGACCCGGCCGCACCCGCGTCCGACGCGGCGCCGGCCGTGACCGTGGACGAGCGGCTGCACGCCGCGCTGCCCGAGGACGTCCGCGACAGCGGCGTCCTGACCGTGGCCAACGACCCGTCCTACCCGCCGGCCTCGTCCTTCGGCCCCGACGGGCGCACCATCGTCGGCTTCGAGCCCGACCTCGGCGCCGCGCTCGGCGACCTGCTCGGGGTGGAGGTGCAGTTCGAGGCCTCTTCCTTCGACACCCTGCTCGACGACCTCGCCGCCGACCGGTTCGACCTGGTGATGAGCGCGGTCACCGACACCGCCGAGCGCGAGCAGCAGGCCGACTTCGTCAACTACTTCCGCGCCGGCTCCTCGATCGTCGTGGCGCGGGGCAACCCGCACGGCATCCACGACCTGGCCGGGCTGTGCGGGCGCAGCGTCGCCGTCGAGGCCGGGACGGTGCAGGTCGGGCTGCTCGAGCGGGCGCAGGCGGCGTGCGTGGGGCGGATCGACGTCCACGAGCTGCCCACCAACGACGACGCGCTGCTCGAGCTGCGCACCGGCCGCGCCGACGCCGTCGTCGCCGACTACCCGCCGGCGGTCTTCGTGACCACCGACCCGCGGACCCAGAACAGCTTCCAGCTGGTCTCCGACACCCAGTACGAGCCCGGGCTCTACGGCATCGCCGTCGCCCCCGACCGCCCGGAGCTGCGCGACGTGGTGACGCAGGCGCTGCAGCGGCTCGTCGACGACGGCGTCTACCAGCAGCTGCTCGACCGGTGGGAGGTCGGCCACGGCGCCGTCGACGCGGTGACCGTCAACGGCGGCCTGCCCCCGGTGGACTGACCGGGCCGCCGTGCCCCGACGCCGTCCCGGCGGTCAGCGGATCCGCCGCCCGGCCGCCCACACCGCCGTGACGGACCGGTCCGCCGCCAGGGCGACGACGTCCGCCGCGTACCCGGGCGCGAGCCGGCCGAGCCGGTGCCCGAGGCCCAGCGCCCGCGCCGGGGTGGCGGTCAGCGCGGTGACCGCGGCCACCGGGTCGACGCCGGCGGCGAGCGCGGCCCGCAGCGCGGCGTCCTGGGTGAGCGTGGACCCGGCGAGCGTGTCGGTGCCGGTGAGGACCGCCCGGTCGCCGCGCACGGTGACCGCCCGCCCGCCGATGCGGTGCTCGCCGTCGCCGCTGCCCGCCGCGGCCGTCGCGTCGGTGACCAGCGCGACCCGCCCCGGCGCGCCGGCCACCAGCAGCGCGGCGACGACGGGGTGCACGTGCACACCGTCGAACACCAGCTCGAGCGTGACCCGGGGGTCGGCGAGCGCCGCGCCGACCGGGCCCGGGTGGCGGTGGTGCAGGCCGGGCATCGCGTTGAGCGCGTGCGTGAGCAGCCGGGCACCGGCGTCGAAGGCCGCCGCGGTGAGCGCGGCGTCGGCCTCGGTGTGCCCCACCGCGACGACGACACCCGCGGCGGTGAACGCGCGCACGGCCTCGAGCGCGCCGGGCAGCTCGGGCGCGATGGTGACCTGCCGCAGCGTACCCCGGGCGGCGGCCAGCAGCCGGGCGACGTCGCCGGGGGTGGGGGCCCGCAGGTGGCGCGGGTCGTGGGCGCCGCAGCGGGTGGCCGCGAGGAACGGGCCCTCGAGGTGCGCGCCCAGGACCGTCGGCTCCTCCTGCGCGAGGTCGGCGATGCCCGCCAGCGACCCGGCCAGCTCCTCGACCGGCGCGGCGACCAGGCTGACCACCGACCGGGTGGTGCCCGCGGCCCGGTGCACGGCCAGCGCCCGGCGGACCGCACCGGGGCCGTCGTCGAAGGAGTGACCGCCGCCGCCGTGGACGTGCAGGTCGACGAAGCCCGGCACCAGTTCCGCGCCGGCGAGGTCGACGGTCTCGTCGGCGTGCGGACGGGGTCCGGTGCCGGTGGCCGCGACGGTGTCGCCGTCGAGGAGCACCCAGCCGCCCTCGACCGGCCCGCCGGCGTCGAGCAGCCGGTCGCCGGCCAGCAGCGTGCGCACGGACGGGGATCTCCCCGCCCGGGAGGTCGAGGGAACGTAACGATCGGGTTCTCGTTCGGCGCGGACACGGCGACAGGGCCAGGGTCGGGGGCGGACGACACCGCCGAACCCCGGAGGTCAGCGTGCGCACGACACCCCTCCTGCCCCTCGCCGCCGCGGCGGCCCTGGTCCTCACCTCCTGCGGAGGCGGGGAGAGCGTCGACACCGGCGGTGGCGGCGGAGCCGACGAGAACGTGCTGGTCGCCGCGGTCAGCGCCCAGCCCGACCAGTTCGACCCGCACGCCACCAACGCCTACGCGAGCTTCCAGGTGCTGGAGAACGTCTACGACACCCTCGTCGTCCCGAGCGCCGAGGACCTCACCATGCAGCCGAGCCTGGCCGAGTCGTGGACCACCAGCCCCGACGGCCTGGCCTGGACGTTCACCCTCCGCGAGGGCGTCACCTTCCACGACGGCAGCGAGTTCGACTCCGCCGACGTCGTCTACAGCTACCGGCGGATCATCGACGAGGAACTGGCCAACGCCTACCGGTTCGCCACCGTCACCGACGTCGCCGCGCCCGACCCGCGCACCGTGGTCCTCACGCTCAGCCGGCCCACGCCCAACCTGCTGGAGCTCATCGGCTCGTTCAAGGGCATGGCGATCGTCCCGGAGAACGCCGCCGACGACCTCGACCTGCAGACCGAGGCCAACGGCACCGGGCCGTTCCGGCTGGAGAGCTCCGACGCCAACGCCACCGTGCTCACCGCCTTCGAGGAGCACTGGGCCGGTGCGCCCACCGTCGACGGGGTCGAGTTCCGCTACGTCGCCGAGCCCAGCGCGGCCCTCACCGCGCTGCGCAACGGCGAGGTGCAGTGGACCGACAACGTCCCGCCGCAGAACATCGAGTCTCTGCAGGGCGAGGAGGACGTCGAGCTCGGCTCGGTCACCAGCGTCGAGTACTACTACCTGTCGATGAACTACGCCGTCCCGCCGTTCGACAACCGGGACGTGCGCCGGGCGATCGCCACCGCGATCGACCGCGAGGAGGTCACCCAGGCCGCCCGCTTCGGCGCCGCGCAGGCCAACCAGACGGCGATCCCCGAGGGCAGCCCGTGGTTCCTGGACTACGCGCCGTTCACCCCCGACCAGGAGGCCGCCCGGCAGCTGCTCGCGCAGGCCGGCGTGCAGACGCCGCTGACGATGGGGCTGATGGTCACCGACGAGATCCCCGAGACGGTGGCCGCCGCCCAGGTCATCGCCAGCCAGCTGCAGCCGATCGGCGTCGAGGTGGAGATCCAGGAGGAGGACCTCGCCACCTGGCTCGACCGGCAGGACCAGGGCGACTTCGACGCCTTCCTGCTCAGCTGGATCGGCAACATCGACCCGGCGGACTTCTACGAGAACCAGCACCTGTCCACCGGCGGCAGCAACTACCAGGGCTACAACAACCCGCAGGTCGACGCCCTGCTGACCCGGGCGGCCACCGAGCCGGACCAGGCCACCCGCAAGGGCCTCTACGACGAGGCCGCGCGGATCGTCGTCGACGACGTCAGCTACCTGTACCTGTACAACCCCGACGAGGTGCAGGCCTGGTCGGCCGGGCTGACCGGGTACCAGGTTCGGCCCGACGCGGCGATCAACTTCGAGACGGTGCAGCTGCCCTGACCGGGTTCCTGCTCCGGCGCGCCGGCCAGGCCGTGGTGGTCCTGGCCGGCGTCAGCGTCCTGGTCTTCTCGCTGATCCACCTCGTCCGGGGCGACCCGATCCGCCTGGCGCTGGGCACCCGGTACTCCCAGGAGACCTACGACGCCCTGCGGGAGCGCAGCGGCCTGGACCTGCCCCTCGTCGAGCAGTACCTCACCTGGGCCGGGCGGGCGGTGACCGGTGACCTCGGGGTGAGCTTCCGCAGCGGGGAGACGGTCACCTCACTGATCGCCGAGCGGCTGCCGGCGACGCTGACCCTGGCCTTCGCCGCGCTGCTGGTGGCGCTGGTCATCGCCGTGCCGCTGGGCGTGCTCTCCGCGCTGCACCCGCGGTCGCTGGTCGACCGGCTGGCCACCGTCGTCAGCCAGATCGGCATCTCGGTGCCCGACTTCTGGCTGTCGATCATGCTGATCCTGGTCTTCGCCGGGACGCTGGGCTGGTTCCCCTCGGGCGGCTACGTCCCGCTCACCGAGGACCCGCTGGGCTGGCTGCAGCGCCTGGTGCTGCCCGCGGTGGCCACCGGCGTCGTCTCCGGGTCGGTCATCACCCGGTTCGTCCGGTCCAGCGTGCTCGAGGCGCTGGGCTCCGACCACGTGCGCACCGCGCGGGCCAAGGGCGTGCCCGCCCGGCAGGTGCTCACCTGGCACGTGCTGCGCAACGCCCTGCTGCCGCTGGTGACCGTCACCGGCGTCCAGCTGGCCTACCTGCTGTCGGGGGTGGTCGTCGTGGAGATCGTCTTCTCCTGGCCGGGCCTGGGCCAGCTGGCCTACCAGGCGGTGCGCGACCGCGACTTCCCGGTGCTGCAGGGCGCGGTGCTGCTGTTCGCCCTCGTCTTCCTGGTCGTCAACCTGCTGGTCGACCTGCTCTACGGCCGCATCGACCCGAGGATCACCCGCCGATGACCGCACTGCCCACGCCGGGTGCCACCCCGGCGCAGCCCCCGCCGTCCGGGCCGCTGCCGACGAGCACCCCGCCGCGCCCGCGGTGGCGGGAGACCCTCGGCCTGCTCGCGCGCAACCCGACCGCCGCCGTCTCCGCCGTCGTGCTGGTGGTCATCGTGCTCGTCGCGGTCTTCGACGAGACCCTGGCGCCCGACGGGCCCAACGACCAGGACCCCTCGCGGCAGCTGCAGCCGCCGAGCTGGGAGCACCCGTTCGGCACCGACGAGTTCGGCCGCGACGTGTTCAGCCGGGTGGTCCTCGGCGCCGGGACGTCGCTGCGGGTCGGCTTCCTGTCCGTGGCGTTCGCCCTCGTCGTCGGCACGGTCATCGGGCTGCTGGCCGGCTACCACGGCCGGTGGGTCGACGACACGCTCATGCGGATCATGGACGTGCTGTTCGCCTTCCCCGCCGTGCTGCTGGCCATCGCGATCGTGGCGATCCGCGGCGCGGGGCCGGCCAACGCCATCCTGGCCATCGGCATCGTCTACGTGCCGATCTTCGCCAGGGTCACCCGCGCCAGCGTGCTCGGCGTGCGCGAGGAGGTCTACGTGCGGGCCTCGCGGTCGGTGGGCGCGTCGGACTGGCGGCTGGTCACCCGGCACGTGCTGCCCAACGCCGCGCCGCCGATCATCGTGCAGACCTCGGTCAGCCTGGCCTTCGCCGTCCTCGCCGAGGCCGCGCTGTCCTTCCTCGGCCTGGGCCCGCGCCGGCCGGAACCGTCGTGGGGGCTGATGCTCGCCGACGGCCGCGACTTCATCGACCAGGCCTGGTGGTACACGGTGTTCCCCGGCCTGGCCATCGTGGTCACCGTGCTGTGCTTCAACCTGCTCGGCGACGGGCTGCGCGACGTCCTCGACCCGCGCCAGCGCACGCTCATGGCCGGGGGCGGCCGGTGAGCGCGGCCGCGGACACCGCCGTCGAGCCGGTCCTGGCGGTGGAGGACCTGCGCGTGGACCTGCGCACCCCGCGCGGGACGGCGCACGTGGTCAACGGGCTCTCCTACACGGTCGGCCCGGGGGAGACCGTCGCCGTCGTCGGGGAGTCCGGCAGCGGCAAGAGCGTCTCGGTGCTCGCGCTGGTCGGCCTGCTGCCGGCGGGGACGGCCACGGTGACCGGCCGGGCGCTGCTGCGGGGCGAGGACCTGCTGACCATGCCGCCCGAGCGGCTGCGGCAGGTGCGCGGCCCCGGCGTCGGCATGGTGTTCCAGGACCCGATGACCTCGCTCAACCCGGTGCTCACCGTGGGCCGGCAGCTCACCGAGGGCCTGCGCGCCCACGGGCCGGTGTCCCGGGCCGCGGCGCGCGCCCGGGCGGTGGAGCTGCTCGCCGAGGTGGGGCTGCCCGACCCCGGCCGGGCGGTGGACCGCTTCCCGCACGAGCTCTCCGGCGGCATGCGGCAGCGGGTGGTGATCGCGATCGCGCTGGCCAACGCGCCGGCGCTGCTGGTCGCCGACGAGGCCACCACCGCGCTCGACGTCACCGTGCAGGCGCAGATCCTCGAGCTGGTCGAGCGGCTGCAGGCCGAGCACGGCACCGGCGTCGTCTGGATCACCCACGACCTCGGCGTCGTCGCCGGGATCGCCGACCGGGTGCTGGTCGTCTACGGCGGGCGCTGCGTGGAGGACGGCACGGCCGACGACGTCCTCGAGCGGCCGGTGCACCCCTACACCCGCGGCCTGCTCGGCGCGCTGCCCGACCTGGCCGCGGCCGGCGACGGCGACCTGGCCACCATCGCCGGCACCCCGCCCCCGCCCACCGACCTGCCCGCCGGGTGCGTGTTCTGGCCGCGCTGCCCGGTGCGCGGCGACGCCCGCTGCGAGACCGAGCAGCCGCCCCTCACCCCGGTGACGAGCCTTCATCGCGACAGAGGCCCGCGTGGCCTGCCGCACCGGGCGGCGACGTGGTGCGCGGAGGGGGAGGCGTCGTGACGTCGACGGGCGAGCGCGAGGTGCTGGTCTCCGCCCGCGGGCTGGAGGTCCACTTCCCGCTGCGCTCGGGCGGGCCGCTGCGCCGCGCCGCCGGCGCGGTCCGCGCGGTGGACGGCGTCGACCTCGACGTGTACCGCGGCGAGACGCTGGGGCTGGTGGGCGAGTCCGGGTGCGGCAAGTCCACGCTCGGCAACGCGCTGCTGCGGCTGGTGCAGCCGACCGGCGGCACGGTGACCTTCGACGGCGCCGACGTCACCGCGATGTCGCGCCGGCAGCTGCGCGACCTGCGCCGGCGCGCCGGGATGGTGTTCCAGGACCCGTTCGCCTCGCTGGACCCGCGGCGCACCGTGGCGCAGACGGTCGGCGAGCCGCTGGAGGTCCACGGCCTGCACCCGGGGCGGGCGGCGCGCGCGGCCCGGGTCCGCGAGCTGCTCGAGCTCGTCGGCCTCGACCCCGCCGTCGCCGCCCGCTACCCGCACGAGTTCTCCGGCGGGCAGCGGCAGCGGGTCGGCATCGCCCGGGCGCTGGCCGGGGAGCCGGACTTCCTGGTCTGCGACGAGGCGATCGCGTCCCTCGACGTCAGCGTGCAGGCGCAGGTGCTCAACCTGCTGCGCCGGCTGCAGCGGCGGCTGGGGCTGACGCTGCTGTTCATCTCCCACGACCTGGCGGCGGTGCGGCACGTGTCCGACCGGATCGCGGTCATGTACCTGGGCCGGGTGGTCGAGGTCGGGCCCGCCGCCGCCGTCGCCGCGGAGCCGCAGATGCCCTACACGCGGGCGCTGCTGTCGGCGGTGCCGGTGCCGCACCCGGAGCTCGAGCGCTCCCGGCGGCGGATCGTGCTGCGCGGCGACGTCCCCTCGCCGGCGCGGGTGCCCAGCGGCTGCCGGTTCCGCACCCGCTGCCCCGACGTGTTCGGGCCCTGTCCCGACGTCGACCCGGCGCTGCAGCCGGCCGGCGCCGCGCCCGGCCACCTGGCGGCCTGCCACCTGCACGGCGTCACCGGGACGCCGGTGCAGCGGGAGCGGCCCGGCGCGCCGGTCGACGCCGGCGACCCCGCCCGCTGACCAGCGGCACCGCACCGGCTCGTTTCGTCGTGCGGCCGTCCGGCTAACGGGCGCCGGGGAGGCGGCGTACACGGCGCCGCTGCGAGCGGGGAGCGCGTGATGGCGTCGAGCAGGACCGACCGGGGTGCCGTCACCACCGGTCTCTACGGCAGCAGGATCGGCCCGCGGGTGGGGCGCCCGGCGCTCACCGAGTTCGTCGGGACGGCGATCCTGGTGTTCGTCGGGACCAGCGTGGTGGTGGCCGGGCCCGCCACCGGCAACGGCGTCTACGACCTCCTCGCGGTGGTGCTCGCCTTCGGTCTGACGCTCACCGCGCTCGCCGCGGCCCTCGGGCACGTCTCGGGCTGCCACCTCAACCCCGCGGTCACGCTGGGGCTGGCCGTGACCCGGCGCTTCCCCTGGTCGGCCGCCGGCGCCTACGTCGCCGCCCAGCTCGCCGGCGGGCTCGCCGGCGCAGCGCTGACCTGGGCGCTGTACGGCCAGGCGGCGCGGGACGAGGCGCGCCTGGGCGCCACCACGCCACAGGAGTTCGTCTCCACCGGCCAGGCGTTCCTCGCCGAGGTCCTGGTGACCTTCGTGCTGGTGCTCGTCGTGGTGTCGGTCGCCACCGACGCCCGCGCCGAGAACGCCATCGCGCCGGTGGCCGTGGGCCTCGCCCTGGCCGCCGGAATCTTCGTCGCCGGGCCGCTCACCGGCGGCGCGGTCAACCCGGCGCGCGCCTTCGGACCCGGCGTCCTGGCGGGACAGCTGTCGTCGCTGTGGATCTACCTCGTGGCGCCCGTCGTCGGCGGCGTCCTCGCGGCCCTCGTGTACGACCGCCTGCTCTCCACGGGCGAGCCGCCGGAGGCCTGACCGCAGCGCGGCCGCGCACCGGTCAGCCGTGGCCGCTGCGGGTGGGCCGCCGGCCCTGCCGGGAGCCCGACCGCGGGACCCGGCGCCCGCCGCGCCCGGCGTCCCGGCCGCCGGCGCGGGGGTGCCCGTCCCGGGCCCGTCCGCGCGGTGCGCTGCACGGGCGGCAGGTGGAGAACCAGGGGGCGATCGCGGTGCCGCACTCGACGCACGCGCTCGACCGGCTCACCGCGATGGCGTCGGGCAGCAGCTCGCTGATCGCCTCGGCGCACTCCTCCTCGACCCAGGCGGCGTCGTCGCTGCTCAGCCCGGCCACGCCGGGGAACTGCCGCAGCAGCGTCTGGGCGTCGCGCGCGGCCGCGGCGGCCTGCTCGAAGTCCTCGACACCGCCGCCGACCGGGACGTCGGGCAGCACGAGCTCCGGCCGGACCGGCAGCCCGACGGCGTGCCGCAGCGCCGCCCGGGCCAGCACCAGCCAGCGGGTGCGCCGCGGCGGGTCGTAGTCGATCGGGAGGCTCACCAGCCGCCAGACGGTGCGCAGGTCGCCGGCCGCGCCGAGCGGGCCGCGCAGCATCGGCAGCAGCGCCTGCACCCGCAGCACGAGGGAGCTGACGTCGTCGGGGGTCATGGCCTGGTCTCGGGTGGCCGCGCGGGCCCAGGCCTGCCAGCGGACGAGGGCCTCGGGCAGGTCGACGGCCTCGAAGGCACCGAGGTCCTCGAGCTCGGGGCGCAGCCGCGGCCGGCGCCCGGGCAGGTCGCTGGGCCGGTCACCCCGGGCGACCTCGGCGCCGACGGCCACCAGCGCCGCCGACGGCCGCAGCTTCGGCACGCCGGTCAGCACGCCCACGGTCCCGTGCCCGGTCAGGCCGTAGCGGCCGGCCCGCCCGGCGATCTGCGCGGCCTCCCAGCTGCGCAGCGGCCGCAGCTCGATGCCGTCGAACTTCGTCGTCTCGGCGAACAGCACGGTGCTGGCCGGGACGTTGATGCCGTGCCCGATGACGTCGGTGGTGACCAGGACGTCGAGCTCCCCGGTGGTGAACCGCTCGATGACCTCGCGCCGGGTGGCCGGGGGCAGCGCGCCGTAGAGGACGCCCACCTTCCCCGGCCGGTGCCGGTCCAGTTCCGCGGCGACGGCGTAGACGGTCTTGCGGGAGAAGGCGACGACGAGGGTCTGCGGGCGGACGCCGGTGGTGCGGACCGGCGCGCGCAGCACGTCGAGCCGGGACAGCCGCTGGTGGTGGACGACGTCGACGGACCCGGCGTCGGCGACCAGCGGTGCCAGCAGCGGGTGGGCCTCGGCCGCCGCGATCAGGTGCATCTCGCGGTACTCGCCGGTCAGCAGCAGCCGCGCCCAGTGGTGGCCGCGGTCGGGGTCGGCGACCCAGTGCGACTCGTCGAGGACGAGGAGCTCCCCGCGCATCGGGGCCTTCTCCACCGTGCAGCAGACGACGGGCGCGGAGGGGTCGATCTCCTCCTCACCGGTGGACAGGCCGACGGTGCCCTCGGGCAGCACCGCCGCGAGCTTGGCGTAGGCCTCGTGGGCGAGCTGGCGCAGCGGCGCGGCGTAGACCCCGGAGCCGGTGGCGGCCAGCGCCTGCAGCGACTCGTAGGTCTTGCCGGAGTTGGTCGGGCCGAGGTGGAAGACGACCCGCTGGGGCGGCGTCGCGCGGACGGGCAGCTCCGGCGCGGCGCCCTCCACCCACAGCTGCTGGGCGCGCCGCTCGGCGCGGGCCGCCTCGCGGTCGGCCTCCCGGTCGGCACGGCGGTCGGCCTCCCGGTCGGCCGCGGGAGCGACGGCGGGGAGCTCGTCGGCGGGGCGCCGCCTCCGGCGGCGGACGGTGGACGTCGGGGGAGCGGTGTCGGGCAGGGGAGGTCCTCGGGTCGGTCGTGCAGGGGTGCGCGGCCGCCGCGTCTCTCGCGGGGCGACTCCGGGTCAACACCGGACCGGCCGCGGACATGCCCGGGCGGGCTCAGTCGTCGCCCTCCCGGTCCTTGTCCCTGTCCTTGTCCTTGTCCTTGTCGTCCCCGTTGCCGTTCCCGTTGCCCTGGTCGCCCTCGTCGCCGTTGCCGCCGCCCTCGTCCTCCTGCTCCGCCGGTGCCGGCACCGGGGCAGGGGCGGGGGCCGGAGGAGGGGCGACGGCGTGGGTGAGGGTCACCGACTGGCCGGGCAGCAGCTCGCCGACCGGGTCGACGGCGATGACCTGCCCGTCCGCGACGTCGCTCGTGGTCAGCGGGCGCCGCTGCACCTGCAGGCCGAGGGTGACCAGCTCGGCCTCCACGTCGGCGACCGGGCGGCCGACCAGCGCGGCCGGGTCGAGCCGGACCGTGCTCGGCGGGGCCGGGGCGCTCGTGGTCGTGGGCGCGGCCGTGGCGCGGTCGGGCGTGGAGGCTGCGTCCCCGTCCCCTCCGCCCAGCAGGCCCGAGACGCCGAGCACGACGACGAGCGCCGCGACGGCCGCGCCGGCGAGGGCGGCCCACGTCCTGCGCCGGCGCGCAGGGTCCTCCGTTCCCTCCGCGACGGTGGTGTCCCCGGTGCGGTCCGCCGGGAGCAGGGGAGGCGCGGCCGGGCCGGTCGCCGTCGATGCCCCGGTCAGGGGGAGCACCGCCGTGGCGTGGCGGTCCACGTCGGCGCGGGGTGCGGCCGGGGCCAGTGCGTCGACGGCGTCGCGCACGGCGGCACCGTCGGCGAGACGGGCCGCGGGGTCCCTGGCCATCATCCGCGCCACCAGGTCACGGACGCCGGCGGGCACGTCGGGCGGCAGGGGCGGGGCCTGGTCGCGGATCTTCAGCAGCGCGATCTGCACCGGTGACTCGCCCTCGAACGGCAGCCGCCCGGCCAGGCACTGGTAGGCCACGACCCCGAGGGCGTAGACGTCGCTGGCCGGGGTGGCGGGCACGCCGTCGGCCTGCTCCGGGGACAGGTAGTGCGCGGTCCCGAGCACCTGGCCGGTCTGCGTCAGCCGCTCGCTCGCCGCCGACCAGGCGATGCCGAAGTCGGTGATCTTCACGCCGCCGTCGGCGGTCACGAGCACGTTGCCCGGCTTGACGTCGCGGTGCACGACGCCGGCCTCGTGGGCGGCGGCCAGCGCCGTCGCCGTCTGGCGGACGATCCGCAGCGTCCGGTCGACCCCGAGCCGTCCCTCCTGCGCGAGCAGGTCCGACAGCGCGGTGCCGTGGACGAGCTCCATGACCAAGTAGGGCAGCGGTCCGCGGCTGGTGTCGGCCTCGCCGTAGTCGTGGACCGCGGCGATGTGCGGGTCGTTGAGCAGCGCGGCGTGCTGCGCCTCGGAGCGGAACCGGTTCAGGAACGCGGGGTCGCCGCTGTACTCGGGACGCAGCGTCTTCACGGCGACCGACCGCTGCAGCAGCGTGTCCTGGGCTCGCCACACGACCCCCATGCCGCCTGCGGCGATGACCGACCCGAGCCGGTACCGGACGTCCAGGAGGTCTCCTGGCGAGGTCATCGGAACCGCTCCGCATCTGGTCGACCGTCGGGGGGCGCTCGTGCCGTCGCCCTCCCCGGCGGTGTCGACCACCGGGGAGGGCGACGGCACCTCGGGCTCACCGGCCCCGGCCGCGCCGCGCGGGACGCGACGCGGCCCGTCCGCGCGGGACGGGCCGGTTGGCGTCAGTCTACCGCCGGAGGACGGGTTCCCCGGCCGGCGCGAGGGCGTGGCGCGCGGGGGACGGCGCCCACCGAGCCGGGCCCGGCCGTCAGCGACCGAGGACCGACGGAGGGAGCCGGTGGTGCGGCGCAACCTCCGCGAGCAGCTCGCGGACGCGGGTGTCGAGGTCGGCGACGATGCCCCGCACGGTCTCGAGGTCCTGGCCCTTCGGGTCGTCGACCGGCCAGTCCTCGATCCGGGTACCGGGGACGACGGGGCAGGACTCCCCACAGCCGAGGGTGACCACCACGTCGGCGCCCTCGACGAGGTCGTAGCTGAGCGTGGTCGGCGTGTGGTCCCTCACCGGCAGACCCGCCTCGTCGAGTACCGCGGCGACCACCGGGTTCACGGCCGAGGCCGGCTCGGAGCCCGCGCTGCGGACCTCGACGGCGTCACCGGCGTAGTGCCGGGCCAGCGTGGCCGAGGCCACGGAACGGCCGCTGTTGTGGATGCAGGCGAACAGGATGGACGGCTTGTCGGTCACGGGACCTCCGGAGCGGATGAGGGGTCGGCGGGTCGGTGTGAGGGCCGGCGGCCGGCGCTGGTGTCCACCGGGCGGTGGCCCGCGCCGGACGGTGGTGCGATGGGGTCCTCGTGCGGGACGACGGCGTCGGCGGCGACGTCGGCGACCGTCGGGTGGAGCAGCGCCACCACGGCCACACCGGCGGCCCCGCCGACGAGCTGTGCGAGCACGAACGCGGGCACCGAGGAGGGGGCGATGCCGGCGAAGGTGTCCGACAGCATGCGGGCGACGTCGATCATCGGGTTGGCGAACGACGTCGAGGACGACCAGAAGTAGGCCGCGGTGATGTACGCACCGACGGCGAACGGGGCCATGTGGGCCCGGCCGGCGCGCACCAGGCCGAAGACCAGCACGACGAGACCGGAGGTGGCCAGCGCCTCGGACAGCCACAGACCGCCACCCGAGCGCTCGGTCGTGGCGATGCTGACCGCGGGCAGGTCGAACATCAGGTTCGCGGCGACCGCGCCGAGCGCTCCGCCGGCCAGCTGTGCCGGCAGGTACACGGCGACCTGCCGGGTGGTGACGCCGCCGAAGGCCCGGTCGGCCAGGGTGACCACCGGGTTGAAGTGGCCGCCGGACACCGGACCGAAGGCCAGGATGAGCGCGACCAGCCCGGCGCCGGTGACCAGCGCGTTCTCCAGCAGCTGCAGGCCGGTGTCGTCCGGGGAGAGCCGGGAGGCGGCGATGCCCGACCCGATGACGACGGTGACCAGTCCGGCCGAGCCGAGGAACTCCGCGACCGCCTGGCGGGTCAGCAGGCTCAGTCGCACGGCCGCTTCACCGCCACCGCCAGCCGGGCGCGGGAGGCCAGCTGCGCGTAGTGCGCCGACACGGCCTCCAGCACCTCCGGACGCAACCGGTAGTAGGTGAACCGCCCGGCCGGCTCGGCCGTCACGACGCCCAGGTCCCGCAGCACCCGCAGGTGGTTGCTGACGTTCGAGCCGGTCGCGCCGGTCTCCTCGACCAGGTGGCAGACGCACAGCTGCTCGCCGGCGAGCAGGTGGACGATCCGCGCCCGCATGGGATCGCCCAGTGCGCGCAGCAACTCGTCAGCCACCGGTGATGTCAGCACAGGCTGATGAGACGGGCTCCGGATCGGCGGGTCAAGGGAACAACCGGTGAACTCGCGGGTGCCTCAGCGCGGCGCCAGCACCGCGCGCAGGGACTCCAGCGCGGCCGGGTTCACCGCGTACCAGACGTTGCGGCCGCGCTTCTCGCTGACCAGGACGCCGGCGGAGACCAGCCTGCCGAGGTGGTGCGAGACGGTGGGCTGGCTGCGACCGACCGGGTCGACCAGGTCGCAGGCGCACACGGCCTCCCCGGCGGTGGCCAGCAGCGACACCAGGCGCAACCGGACCGGGTCGGCCAGTGCGGCGAACTGCCGGGCCAGGGTCTGCGCGCCGTCCTCGGTCAGGACCTCGGCGGCGAGCGGCGCGCAGCACGCGACCGCCTCGGGCCGGCCGAGCGCCTGCACCTCGATCGCGGTCATCGGCCTCTCCTCGGTCCCGCGGGATGCCCCCGACGTATTGACAGACGTCGATGATACGCGGACCCTCTCACATCGACGGTGATCGATACATCAGCGCCGACCGAACCGCCGGCAGGACGCTCTGCCGGCCCGTGGAGGAGCCGCACCATGACCAGTCGCACGCGCACCAGCCCCCTCACGACCGGCCCCACCGGCGGGCCCGCCGGCACGGACCTGCCGGTCGTCGTCATCGGTGCCGGCCCGGTTGGCCTGGCCGCGGCCGCCCACCTCGGGAAGCGGGGTCTGCGGCCGCTGGTGTTCGAGGCCCGCGACGCCGTCGGCGCCGCGGTGCGCGCGTGGGGGCACGTGCGCACGTTCACGCCCTGGCCGTTCGTCGTCGACGCCGTCGCCGAGGAGTTGCTGGCCCCCACCGGCTGGTCCCGCCCCACCGGCGACACCCCACCGACCGGATCGGAGCTCGTGACCGCCTATCTCGAGCCGCTCGCCGCCGTCCTCGGCCCCGACGTGGTGCACACCGGCACGCGCGTCCTGGCCGTCTCGCGGGACGGGCTCGACAAGGCCCGCAGCGTGGGCCGCGACACCCGCCCGTTCCTCGTCCGCGTGCGAGACGCCTCGGGACGGACCAGGGACGTCCGCGCCCGCGCGGTCGTCGACGCCTCGGGCACGTGGGGCCGGCCCAACCCGCTGGGCGGCTCCGGGCTGCCCGCGGTGGGCGAGGCCGAGGCCGCCGCGGCGGGACTGCTCGTCGGACCGCTGCCCGACGTGCTGGGCGCCGACCGGGCCCGGTTCGCCGGTCGGCGCACGCTGGTCGTCGGCGCGGGGCACTCCGCGGCGAACACCCTGCTGGCCCTGGCGCGGCTGGCGGCCGAGGAGCCGGGCACCGAGATCGTCTGGGCGATCCGGGGCACCGACGCCCGCCGGCTCTACGGCGGTGGCGAGGCCGACCAGCTGGCCGCCCGTGGCCGGCTCGGGTCCGACCTGCGGTCCCTGGTCGCCTCCGGCGCCGTCACCCAGGTCACCGGGTTCTCCACCACCCGGCTGGAGCCGGCCGCCGACGGGCGGTCGGTGACCGTGGTCGGCACCACCGCCGAGGGCGAGCGGCGGATCGAGGACGTGCACGCCGTCGCGGCGGCCACCGGCTTCCGCCCGGACCTCGGCCTGCTGAGCGAGGTCCGCCTCGACCTCGACCCCGGGCTGGAGGCGCCCGTGCGGCTGGCCCCGCTGGTCGATCCCGCCTTCCACAGCTGCGGGACCGTCCCGCCACACGGTCACCGCGAGCTCGCCCACGAGGGCGAGCCGGGGCTCTACGTCGTCGGGACGAAGAGCTACGGCCGGGCGCCGACGTTCCTGATCACCACCGGCAACGAGCAGGTCCGGTCCATCGCCGCCCACCTGTCCGGCGACGAGGCGGCCGCCGCCGAGGTGCAGCTGGTGCTGCCCGAGACCGGTGTGTGCTCGGTCCAGCGGGGGCCGTCCCGGCTCGCCGAGCCGGTGGACGCCGCCCACGCGGCGTGGGCCGGCGGTGGGCCGCGGCTGGGGTTCGCGACCGGCGTCGGGGGTGGCCGGAGCGCGGACACCGCCGCCTGCTGCGGCTGAGCAGCGGCGGTGGGCGACGTCGTCGCGGCCCCCCGCCGGGGAGCCGGGTGGCGGTTCCACGGCTGGCGGATCGTCGCCACCCTGGCCGTGACCGAGACCCTGTCGTGGGCGGTCCTCTACTACGCGTTCGCGGTGTTCCAGCTGCCCATGCGCGCCGAGCTCGGCTTCTCCGCGGCGGAGACCTCCGGCGCCTTCTCCCTCGCCGTGCTGCTCACCGGCGTCGCCGCCGTGCCCATCGCGCGGTGGCTGGACCGGCACGGCGCCCGCGGGTTGATGACGGTGGGCTCCGCGGCCGCGGTCCTGCTCGTGCTGGCCTGGTCCCGGGTGCACACCCTGACCGGCCTGTACCTGGTCTTCGCCGGCATCGGCGTGGTGTCGGCCGCGGTGCTCTACGAGCCCGCGTTCGCCGTCGTGGTCCGCTGGTTCACCGTCGACCGGGGCCGCGCCCTGCTCGCCATCACCCTCGTCGCCGGGTTCGCCTCCACCGTCTCGCTGCCCGCCAGCACGGCGTTGATCGCCGCGCTGGGCTGGCGGGACGCGCTGGTCGTGCTCGCCGGGGTGCTGGCGGTGGCCACGGTGGTCCCGCACGCGCTGGTGCTGCGCCGTGACCCCGCCGACCTCGGGCTGCTCCCCGACGGCGCACCCGGCCCTCCGCCGGCCCCCGTCCGTGCCGGGCCGGAGCCCGCACCCCGGCGCACCCTGGCGGCCACCGCCCGCGCCGCGCTGGCCGACGTCCGCTTCCGCCGGCTGACGCTCGCCTTCGCGGCGAACACCTTCGCCGTCGTCGTCGTGGCGGTGCACCTGGTGCCGTACCTGACCGAGCGGGGACACTCGGCCGCCTTCGCCGCGACCGCCACCGGCGCGCTCGGCGCGCTCTCGGTCACCGGCCGGCTCCTGGTCACCGGCGCCAGCCGCCGCTGGCCGGTCGCGACGGTGACCGCCGTCGCCTTCGGCCTCCAGTCCGTGGCGGTCCTGCTGCTCCTCGTCGCCGGTGCGAGCACCGCCGGGGCGGCCGGCTCCGTCGTGCTGTTCGGGCTCGGCTTCGGTGTCGGCACGATCGCCCGCCCACGGATGCTCGCCGACGCCTACGGCACCCGGGACTACGCCACCCTCGCTGCGCTGCTCGGCGTGGCGCTGACCGCGGCCAAGACGGCCGGGCCGGTGACCGCCGGGGTGCTGCGCACGGCGACCGGCGGCTATGCGACCGCGCTGGTCACCGTCGCCGCCGTCGCGGCGCTCGCTGCGGTCGCGGTGGCCGCCGCCGGCTCGGCTCCCGGACCGTCCACCGGGCCGGACGCCCCCGGCGGCCAGATGGTCATCCGGTGACCGGCGCGGGTAGCGTCGGCGCACCGAACTCCCGTCGCGCGGGGCTCTGCGCCGGTGGTGGGCTCGGAGGAGGGCTCGCCTAGCGGCCGATGGCGGCGGTCTTGAAAACCGCTATGGGGTCACACCCATCGTGGGTTCGAATCCCACGCCCTCCGCACCGATCTGGCCATCCGTCCGGGTGCCGGGTGTCTCCAGGTCCCCGTTCCACCCACGCGGCTGGAGCGGCGCAGGGACAGGGGAGTCGGTCGCTCAGCAGGCGACCGCAGGCCGCGCGCCGTTGCCGAACTCCAGCCGGACGCCGCTGCCGCGCGTGATGAGCAGGGCGGCTCCGTCCTCCCGGCTCCAGCCGGACGGCAGGAGCAGGTACTGACCGCCGGACTGCACCACCATGCGCAGACCGTCGTACCGCCAGCGGTAGGCGGCGTCGGCGTCCTGGCACGGGGTCTCCGTCACCCCGGGGGCCGTCAGGCTGAGGCTCTTCTCGCTGTACAGCGTGACGGCGTAGAGGCCGGGCGGAGCGGCGCCGAGCTGCCGGCCGCGGCTCTCCCCGACGCCGACGGCGTACGTACCGACCGCCCAGAACAGCCCGATGCTCACCAGGACGAACACGGCCGCCCACTCCGTCATCGTCGCGGCGGGTCCGGGGGACCACGGTCCCCGCTTCCCCGCGGCCCCGGCCAGCAAGGAGCGGACGAGGTGAGCCGCGTAGGCGAGGAGCAGCGCGCCGATCGACAGCCCGAGGCCACGGGCCTCCGGGAAGGTGGTGAAGACCGCGCCGTTCCGGACGGTGTCGGTGACGGCGAGCCCGACCAGCACCAGCCCGGTGACCGCGCAGAGCGGGGCGAGCACCGAGAGGAGCCGGCTGCGCACCCCGTCCGGCACCGTGCCGACCAGCAGCTGGTGTGCCCACAGCGCGACGACGGTGGCGCCGGCGACCACCACCAGCGGCGGGATCATCCCGTCGGCGCTGCGCACCAGGTAGTCCTGGGCCGACAGGTCGAGCACCGTGTACTGCACGCCGAGGTACCGGAAGAGACCGGTGGCGTGCATCCGGCCGAAGTAGAGCAGCAGCGCCGTCAGCAACGTCGTGGGGGCGACCACCGTGCTGAACACGCTCAGCACCTTCGGCAGGCCCGTGGCCAGGTCCGTCGTCAGTTCCGCGTCCGGCCCCGGGGGTCCCGGCCGGCGTGTGCGGATCCGACGGGGACGGGTGCCGGCCCCTCGCTCGGGACGCCGGACGCCGTCGCCGCTGCCCTCCGGAGAGCCGGCCGAGCGGCGGCGCGGCGCGGTCCCCTGCCTCGATGGGCGGCTCATCCCACCGCCTTCCGCGCGGGTGCGGGTGCTCCGCTGGTCAGGATCCGGATGCCTGGGTGCCGTCGCACTCCGCCGGCGCGCCCGTCTCGTCGACCCCCGGATCGACCACCGCCACGAGGATGACGGCCTCGCCGGGAGGGCTGCTCTCGACGAGGGCGCTCAGCGCCCCCTCTCCCGGTGGCGGGGTCGTCGCCACCGCACACCACCCGCCGTTCGCCCCCGGCGCGGACCCCTCGGTGTCGATCTGCACGTCGACACAGTCCGGGTACTCGCCGCACTCGGCGAGCTGTGCCTCCCTGAACTGGTCGAAGGTGAAGAAGGCGCCCAGCCGGTCGATGATGTCCGCGTCCGGCGGGGCTCCGCCTGGGCGGGGAGCGGCGCTCGAGCCGGTACCGGGTTCGCCCCCGGGCCGCGCGGTGCCGGGGTCGGGCTGGGGCGCGGTGGTGCCGGGGTCGGGCTGGGGTGCCGGGGCGGTGGTGCCCGGGTCGGGTTGCGGCGCGGGGTCGTTGGTGCCGGGGGCCGGCTGGGGTGCCGGGTCGTCGGTGCCGGGGGCCGGCTGGGGTGCCGGGGCGTCGGTGCCGGGGGCCGGCTGGGGTGCCGGCGCATCGGTGCCCGGGTCGGGTTGCGGTGCCGGCGCATCGGTGCCCGGGTCGGGTTGCGGTGCGGGGTCGTCGGTGCCCGGGTCGGGTTGCGGTGCCGGCGCATCGGTGCCCGGGTCGGGTTGCGGTGCGGGGTCGTCGGTGCCGGGGTCGTCGTCGCCGCTCGGTCCGTTGCCGTCTCCGCCGTCGGCCGGCCCGGTGCCGGGCGGGTCGCCGGCAGGGGCTCCCGGGCCCGGGTCGACGGGGGACCCGTTCCCGTCGCCGGCCGGGTCGCCGTCGCCGTCGCCCGTGTCGTCCTGACTCGGCGGCGTGGGGGCTGCGTCCGCCTGCGGAGCGCTCACCGACGCGTCGGCCGAGCTGCTCGCGGGATCGGTGCCGCCGCACGACGAGAGGACGGTGCTCAGGACGACCACCGAGACCACGACTGCACCCCGCCTGGCGGACATGGTGACCTCCCTAGCCCTGGGACCTCCCTGGGGGACAGAGGCGATGGGCCGTGGTCCCGATACACCGGGGAGCCGTCGTGCACGGTGTCCGGGGAGGCCGGACGGCACCTCGTCCAGGTCGGACGGCCGTCTTCCGCCCCCTTCGGGTGGGTCGGCTCAGGGCAACCCCCCGTTGCCGCCGATGCAGCGGGTGTGGCCGTTCCCCCGGGACTGAGAGCGCGGCAGCCGGGGGCGGCTGCGCGGTCCCTCGTGCTCATGCTCGGCGTCTCCGCCGCCGTCCTCGCCGTGGTCAGCACCTTCGGCACCAACGCGGCGACGGCGTTCACCGTGGGCGCCTCCTGGGCGGGGGTCACCCTCCTCGTGGTCCTGGCCCTCGTCGTCGGGTCCACCGACGCCGAGCGGCTCGACCGCGGCGGGGTCCTGGTCGGGGCCGGGGTCGCCGGCGCACTCCTGGTCTGCGGCCTCAACCTGCTCACCCAGGACTCCTCGGCCGGCGCCCAGGCGTTCCTCGCCTTCCCCGTGCTCTGGGCGGCGTCGCACCTGCGCCGCACCGCGGTCGCCCTCGTGACGGCGACGGCCGTGGCCGCCAACGCCGTCGTCGTGCCGCTGCTGGTCCCCCTCGAGGTGGGCGTCAGCGACGTCCTCATCACCGGGGTCGTGCTCACCGTCGTCGCGTCGATGCTCGAGCGCTCCTGCGCGGTGCAGGAGCGGCTGGTCCGGGCGCTCGAGCAGCAGGCCACCGTGGACACCCTCACCGGCCTGGTCAACCGCCGCGTCCTCGACGACGCCCTGACCGTGGCCCTGGCCGGCTCCGGGACCGACGGCACGGCCCTGCTGCTGCTCGACGTCGACTCCTTCAAGCAGATCAACGACGAGCACGGCCACCCCGTCGGCGACGACGCGCTGGTGCACCTCGCCGGCATCGTCCGGGGGCAGATCCGCGCCGGCGACGCCGTGCTGTCCCGCCTCGGCGGCGACGAGCTCGCCGTGCTCCTGCCCGGCTGCAGCTCCGAGGTCGCAGTGGCCCGCGCCGAGTCGGTGCTCGAGTCGGTCCTGTCCACCCCGCTCACGCTGCCCGACGGCAGCCTGCTGGCGATGTCGGTGAGCGTCGGGGTGGCGCACTCCCGCGGCGCGCTGGGCCGGCGCGAGTTCTACGCCGCCGCCGACCGGGCCCTCTACCGCGCCAAGCGCGGCGGCCGCGGCCGGGTCGAGGTCGCCACGGCCTGACGGACCGGTTCCGGCAACCAATATCGCGATAAAGGCACCTCGTCAGCAGAGGACGTGATCAGCGGAGGTGGCGGGCCGCGGCGGTGAGGGTCCGGGCGGTGAGCCGGCCGTCGGCGAGCCCGAGCGCCACCACGTCGTCGAACACCCGCTGGTCGGCCGCGGCCGCGCGGAAGGCGGCGTCCATCACCACCGGCCAGCGGCTGATCCAGGACGCCGCCGACGCCGACCGGTGGTGGGCGCCCAGCCGGCGGCGCAGCGCCCGCCGGTGCGCCGCTCCCGCGCCCGCCCCGGCCGCCGCCGCGCGCCCGGCCAGCGCCCCGGACAGGACGGCGTAGAAGATCCCCTCCCCGGTCATCGGGTTGACCAGCGACGCGGCGTCCCCGGTGAGCAGCACCCGCCCGTCGGGCTGGCGCGGCCGCCCGGTCGACAGCGGCAGCCGGTGCGCCCGCAGCCTCTCCGGCTCGACCCCCGGCAGCAGCCGGTGCAGCCCCTCCACCAGCGCCGCGCGGGTGGCCCCGCCGGACACCAGCTCCCCGTAGCCCACGTTGGCCCGCCCGTCGCCCAGCGGGAACGACCAGGCGTAGGCCGGCCAGCGCTGCTCGGTGGTCACCAGCACCTGGGTGCCGGCCTGCCCGGGCGGTTCCGGCGCGTACCCGCGCAGCGCCACCGCCATCCGGTCGTCGCGGTTGCGCCGCAGGCCCAGGGCCCGCCGCACCACCGACTCCGCGCCGTCGGCACCGACGAGCACCCCGGCGGTGAGCACCCCGTCGACGACGACCCCGCCGGGTGTCGGCGCCACCGCGCGGACCGCGTGCCGGCGGAACACCGCGCCCCGGTCGAGCGCGGCGGCCAGCAGGCGGGCGTCGAACACCTCGCGCGGCACCACCGACGACGGCCGGGCGGTCGCCCGCTCGACCGCGGCCCCGCCCGGTGAGCGCAGCGCCAGCCGGGGTGCGGGTGCGTATCCGGCGGTCAGCGCGGCGGCGTCGACGCCCAGCCCGGCCAGCACGTCCAGCGCCTCGGGGGCGATGCCGTCGCCGCAGACCTTGTCGCGGGGGAAGTCCGCCCGGTCGAGGACGAGCACCGACGCGCCGGTGTCCAGGGCGGACAGGGCGGCCGCCGCCCCCGCCGGGCCGCCCCCGACCACGACGACGTCCCAGCGCTCCACGACGGCGACGCTAGGCAGCGCGGCGGGCGGCGGCCAGCCGGGCGGCGGCCGCCGGTTCCGGTCCTGGTCCGTCCCGACCGCCCGGCGGAGGATGGCGGCACCGGCGTCCCGAGGAGGCCCCGTGTCCGCACGCGACGAGCCGACCGTGCTGCTGACCCTGCTCGCCGACCAGCGCACCGCCCTCCGCAACGCCCTCCACGGGCTGACCGAGGAGCAGGCCCGGGCCACGCCCAGCGCCAGCGCGCTGTCGCTGTCGGCGCTCGTCAAGCACGTGACGCAGGGGGAGCGGGCCACCGTCGCCGGCCGGATCGGGCGCCGTCCGCACGGGATGGCGGCCGACACGCAGGCGGGGTGGATGGCGGGGTTCACCGTCGCCGCCGACGAGACCGTCGACGTGCTGCTCGACCGCTGGGCCGCGGTGGCGCGGGAGACCGAGGAGGTCGTGCGCGCCGAGCGCGACCTCGACCGCCGGGTCGAGGTCCGCGCGGACGTCGCGCGGTGGCTGCCGCCGCGCACCGTGGTCACCGTCCGCTGGCTGCTGCTGCACCAGGTCCAGGAGCAGGCGCGGCACGCCGGGCACGCCGACGTCATCCGCGAGTCGATCGACGGCAAGGGCGCCTGGCAGCTGGAGGCCGAGGCGCAGGGCATCGCGGCGCCGAGCTGGGACTGACCCGGGGGCGGAGGTCCGGCCGGTGCGGTGGAATGGGGGCGTGGTGACCAGCGGGCTGACCCCCACCGACGGCTGGACCACCTGCTCCCTGGGCCACCGTCACTGGGGCCGCGCCGGCGCGGCGGGCCTGCTGGTCCACCGCGACGGCGCCACCGGCCCGGAGCTGCTGCTCCAGCACCGCGCGCTGTGGTCGCACCACGGCGGCACCTGGGGGACGCCCGGCGGCGCGCTGCACCTGGGTGAGACGCCCGAGCAGGGCGCGCTGCGGGAGGTCGAGGAGGAGCTCGGGCTGCCCGCGCGCGACCTGGTGCTCGGCGCCCGGTCGGTCGACGACCACGGCGGCTGGGCCTACACGACGGTGCTCGCCCGCCCGGTGGGCGACCTCGACCCGTCCCGGCTGCGACTCGACGGCGAGAGCACCGGCGTGGCCTGGGTGGCGCTGGCCGCCCTGCACCAGGTGACGCTGCACCCCGGTCTCGCCGGCTCTCTGGACCGGCTGCGGCCGCTGCTCCTCGACGGGACGGCCGCCTAACCCCTCTCGACGGTCACCGTCAGCGCCCGGTGGTCACCCACCGGCAGCGCCCGGGCGACGGCGTCCCGGCCGGTCGCGGCACGGCCCAGCGCCAGCAGGTGGTCGAGCTGCAGTCGCGGCGCGTGCACCGGGAAGCTCGGCTCCCGCACCAGCCGGGTCGCCCCCAGCAGCCGCGCCGGGACGTTCCCGGGCAGGTTGAGGTCGCCGGCCAGCACGACCGGGCCGGGAAGCGCCGCCGCCCACCGGCGCAGCCGCCGCAGCTGGCGGACGGCGGTCGGCGGCGAGAAGGACAGGTGGGTGGCCACCACGCTCATCCCGTCCAGGCAGGCGGCGACGGCGACGCGCGGCTCGTCCGGGATCCACCACGTCCGCAGCCGGCCGGTGCCCGGGTCGGGTGCCCGCAGCGGCAGCCGCGCCCGCCCGGCGCCCAGTCCCAGCACCGCCCAGCGGCGCACCGGGCGGCGGGACAGCAGGGCGATGCCGTAGGACGGCGTGGCGACGGCGTCCCCGGGCCCGCGCAGGCCCGCCGGGTCGGCCGGGGTCCAGGTGCCGCGGAACGGGCTCGGCGTGCCGGTGAGGGTGGCCGCCGCCCGCCAGTCGACCGCGTGCAGCGCCGCGGCGAGCGCCGCCGCCTGGTCGGTGTCCCCCGAGCGGGGCTGGCAGGCGTCGACCTCCTGCACGGCGAGCACGTCGACGGGGAGGTCGGCGACGGCGGCGCCGAGGCGCGGCGCCGTCAGCACGCGGCCGTCGGGACCGCGGCCGGAGGCGAGGTTGAGGGTGCCCACACGCAGGGCCTCGCCGTCGGGCACGCGTCCGACGCTAGCCGCGCGGCGGCCGCCGCGCCCGGCCGGGCGGGACTCGATACCTTCTCCGGGTGAGCGCCCGCGACGACGTCTCGGAGATCTTCGACAGCGGGGCGTGGCGGCCGGTCGACGGCTTCGACTTCGCCGACCTCACCTACCACCGGGCCGTCGACGCCGGCGTCGTCCGGATCGCCTTCGACCGGCCCGAGGTGCGCAACGCGTTCCGGCCGCAGACGGTCGACGAGCTGATCACCGCGCTCGAGCACGCCCGGCTGTCCACCGACGTCGGCTGCGTGCTGCTCACCGGCAACGGGCCCAGCCCCCGGGACGGCGGCTGGGCGTTCTGCTCGGGCGGTGACCAGCGGGTGCGCGGCCGGCACGGCTACGAGCACGAGGTCGGGCGCACCAGCGGCCGGCTGCACGTGCTCGAGGCCCAGCGGCTCATCCGGTTCATGCCCAAGGTCGTCGTCTGCGTCGTCCCCGGCTGGGCGGCCGGCGGCGGGCACAGCCTGCACGTGGTCTCCGACCTGACGCTGGCCAGCGCCGAGCACGCGCGGTTCAAGCAGACCGACGCCGACGTCGGCAGCTTCGACGGCGGCTTCGGCTCGGCCTACCTCGCCCGCCAGGTGGGCCAGAAGTTCGCCCGCGAGGTGTTCTTCCTCGGCGAGGAGTACTCGGCGGAGGACGCGCACCGCATGGGCATGGTCAACCGGGTCGTGCCGCACGCCGAGCTCGAGGCGACCGCGCTGGACTGGGGGCGGCGGATCGTGGCCAAGAGCCCGACCGCGCAGCGGATGCTCAAGTACTCGTTCAACCTGGTCGACGACGGGCTGGTCGGCCAGCAGCTCTTCGCCGGGGAGACGACCCGGCTCGCCTACGCGGCCGAGGAGGCCGTCGAGGGCCGCGACGCCTTCCTGGAGAAGCGCGACCCCGACTTCTCCCGGTTCCCCTGGCACGTCTGACCCAGTCGAGGAGGACCAGTGATCGTCGAGGTGGTGGGAGGCGCCGACGAGCGTCCCGAGGTGCGGGTCGTCGACGTCGACGACCTCGGCCGGCTGCACCTGGCGCTGGGCCAGGTCACCGACGAGGAGGCCGACCAGGCGCTGCGGGACGCGGGCCTCGGCCGGCTGGAGGACGCCGAGACCGGCTCCCTCGACGCCGCGGCGCTCCGCGCCGCCGCCGAGTCGCAGGCCGACGCCGCGGACTGGGCGCAGCGCTGGGACCGGATGGTCGAGCAGGCCCGCGACCGGGGCTGGGTCAGCGAGGACGGCGCGACGCTGCAGGTCCACGTCGAGAGCGCCGCCGGGGCCTGAATCGGGCCGTGACCTGTGTGTTCGGCCGTCACCGCCGCGGTCCCCGGAATTCGGTCGTTGTGGTCACTCCATCCATTCGTCAGTATGAGGCTGTGCACAACCTGATGACGTGCGAACGGATCCGCTCGTGAGCGGCACGCCCGGGCGCCCGCTGAGCGCTGAGCTGTCCGAGCAGCTGGTCGCGGTCGCCGTCGACATCCTCGCCGAGGAGGGCTGGGGCCGGCTCAACAGCGACCGGGTCGCGGCCCGGGCACGCGCGGGCAAGGCCGGCATCTACCGGCGCTGGCCCTCGATGTCCGCGCTGGCCCGCTCGGCGGTCAGTCGCTTCCGCCTGGTCACCCCGCCCGACGACGAGGGCTCGCCCCGCGCCGACCTGGTCGCGCTGGTCGCCTCCTGGCGCCGCCCGCTCTCCCGCGAGGAGCGGGCCGTGGCCAGCCTCGTCGGCGCCGCCCGCCACGACGAGGACCTGCGGGCCGGCCTCGACGCCGCCCTCGTCCACCCGCTCACCGCGGCGGTCGAGGTCATGGGCGCGCGCTGGGCGGAGCGAGGTGACGAGGTGCCCGACGAGCGGCTGGCCCTGCTGCGCTCGGTGCTCGAGGCCTTCTGGTGGCAGCGACTCACCGTCGCCGGCGACGGCGCCATGGTGGCCGAGCACGTCGAGCAGGTGGTCGACGAGGTGCTGATGCCGATCGTGGCGCCGGCCGTGGAGCCCGTCGCCCGCTGATCCGCGGCCCGCGACCCCGGCGCCGCGCCCTCAGACGGCGCGCAGGACGCCGGGGTCCTCGTCGTCCCGGAGGACGCCGGGCCTGACGCCGAGGTCGGCACCGGCGTCGTCCTGCAGGCGGGCGAGCAGCCGGTCGGTGAGCGCGCGGGTCCGCGCGGCCAGCGCCGGGACGTCCTCGGGGGCGGGCAGCCGGTCGCGCAGGGCGGTGACCAGCGTCCGCGTGGTCGCCAGCCACGTGGCGGCCACCAGCGCGGCGGTCAGCCGGGGGTCGGCGGGCGCGGGCTGTTCGGCGTCCGGGCCGGTCCACGCCTCCTCCAGGGCGACACGCAGCAGCCGCTCGGCCTCGTGGTGCAGCTCCCGCTCGGCCGCCTGCAGCGTCGTCGACCGGTCGAGCGCGCCGACGGTGCACCGCCCCTCGGGCGTGCCCAGGCGCTCGACGAAGCGGCCCATCGCGTCGGTGAGGTGCTCGCGCAGCGCGGTCAGTGGCGGCACGCCGGGCGCGCGGCCCCGCACGGCCTCCGCCGGGCCGGGGACCCACGGCGACCGGCCCGACCAGAACAGCTCCTCCTTGGTCGCGAAGTGGTTGAACACCGTCTGCACCGCCACGTCGGCGGCGGAGGCGACGTCGGCGATGGTCACCGCGTCGAAGCCGCGTTCGTGGAACAGGCGCTGCGCGTTGTCCCGGACGTGGGCGTGCGTCCGGGCCTTCTTCTGGGCCCGGCGGGACTGCTCACTCACGGTCGGCAGGCTAACAACGCGGTGGCGCACGAGCGTGGGATGCGGAACGAGATCAGCCGGAGACGGGGCCGTGGTTCCCCGGGCCCGGACCGGGGCAGTTCCGCGGCATGACGCTGAAGGCGGGCCTGGTCGGGGCCGGTGGGGTGGGGGCGCGGCACGGGCGCACGCTGGCGGGACTCGACGGCGTGGAGCTGGTGGGGGTGGCCGACGCGGTCCCGTCCGCGGGGGCCGCGCTCGCCGCGGAGCTGGACGTGCCCGCCCTCGGCATCGACGAGCTGCTGCGATCCGGCGCGGACGCGGTCTGGCTGTGCGTGCCGCCCTTCGCGCACGGGGAGCTCGAGCTCGCGGTGGTCCGCGCCGGGCTGCCGCTGTTCGTGGAGAAGCCGCTGGGTGCCGGGCTCGCCGTCGCCGAGGAGGTGGCCGCCGCCGTCGCCGCGGCCGGCGTACCGACGGCGACCGGCTACCACTGGCGGCACCTGGACACCGTCGCCGCGGCCCGCGCGCTCTGTGCGGCGCACCCGCCGCGGCTGGTGTCGGTGACCTGGCTGGACAAGGTGCCGCCGCCGGCGTGGTGGCGGCGGGCCGACCGGTCGGGCGGGCAGGTGGTCGAGCAGGCCACCCACGTGCTCGACCTGGCCCGCGTGCTCGCCGGCGAGGTGACCGAGGTCGAGGCGGTGACGGCGCCCTCGTCGGACCCGTCGCGGGACGTCGACGACGCCACCGCGGCGCTGCTGCGCTTCGCCTCCGGCGCCGTGGGCACGCTGACCGCCGCGTGCGCCCAGCCGGCGAAGACCCACGCCGGGCTCGAGCTGTCCTGCGCCGGCGTGGCGGTGGAGCTCACCGAGACGTCGCTGACCGTGACGACGGCGGAGGGCGCCGAGCACCGCGAGCCGTCGGTGGACGCCCGCACCGCCGTCGACCGGGCCTTCGTGGACCTGCTGGTCTCCGGCACCCGGGCCGAGGGCCTGGTCGACTACGCCGAGGCGCTGCGCACCCACCGGGTGGCCGTGGCGGTCGCCGAGTCGGCCAGGACCGGGTCGCGGGTGCGGCTCGACGCCTGAGCGGCGCGCCGCACCACCTCGGCGTAGAGCCGCTCGTAGGTCGCGGCCATCACCGCGGGGGCGAAGCGGCGGCGGCCCTCGGCGGCGCAGACCTCCGGGTCGAGGGTGCCCACCCGGCGCAGGGCCGCGGCCAGACCCGCCTCGTCGTCGGCGAGGAAGCCGGTGCGGCCGTCGTCGACGAGGGCGGGCAGGCAGCCGCGGGCCGTGGCGACCACCGGCGTGCCGGCGGCCAGCGCCTCGCACACCGCCGTCGCGCCCGGCTCGTCCCAGCGCACCGGCGACAGCAGCGCCCGCGCGCGCCGGAGCAGGCCGGCCTTCTCCGCGCCGGCCACGCTGCCCACCCAGCGGGCGCGGTCGCCGTCGAGCAGGGGGTCGACGTGCTCGCGGAACCACACGACGTCGGGATGGCCCGCCCCGGGGTGCCCGGGGGTGGCCAGCGCGGCGTCGAGGGCGGCCCGGTCGGCGAAGGGGCCCACCGGCCCGGCGAGGACCACCGGGACGCCCGCGGCGGCGCCGGCCCGCAGCGCGGTGTCGGTGCCCTTGAGCTCGCAGATGCGGGCCAGGACGAGGACGGCGTCGTCCCGCTGGTCGCGGGGCAGCGGCGGCGGCCCGTCCACCGGCACCGACAGCGGCACCGCGCCCAGCGTCTGGCGGCGCATCCGCTCGGGTCCGCGGGCCACCTGGCTGTCGGACACGCCGGCGAAGAAGACCCGGCCGCGGCCGTCGAAGCGCTCGTAGAAGTCGGCATTGCGGCGCACGTCCCAGTGCAGCGTGTGCAGCACCGGCGGCACGGCCGCTCCGAGCGCGCCGAGCAGCGCCGGGCCCACCACCTCCAGGTGGGTGTGCACCACGTCGAAGGGCTCGGCGGCGCTCATGAGGGCCTCGGCCACGACCAGCGCGTGGGCGTGTGCGGTGCCGACCACCTGCGCGTAGGGCGAGCCCAGCCGGTCGAACCGCCCGGTGGGGAACGCGCTGACCAGCTCGTCGACGGGCAGCGGGGAGTCACCCGACGCCGCGAGGACCACGGTGTGCCCGCGGGCGCGCAGCTCCGTGGTGAGCGTGGCGACGACGTTCTCCAGCCCGCCGTAGCCCTCGGGCGGCACCGGCAGCCACGGGCCGGCGTCCATCAGCACCCTCACGGCCGGCGTCCCCCGTGCCCGCCGGCGGCCGCGCGTACGGTGCGCATCGGTGGCCGCTCGGTGACCGCGACGTCCCAGCTCACCGCCTCGACGCCGTCCGCAGTGCGCAGGAACTGCAGCAGCTCCGAGGCCGGGCTCCCGGCGCCGGGCCGGCGGGCCATCGCGGTCTGCAGGATCTGCCCGGCCATGCGGCCCAGCGCCGCGTCGGACTGGTGGCCGTGGTGACGGGTGCCGAGGTCCACCTGGGCCAGCGCGTCGACCCCGGCCAGCCCCGCGAGGTCGACCAGCAGGCCGAACTCGACGCCGTAGCCGGAGACGAACGGCACCCGCTCGAGCAGCCCGCGGCGCCCGGCGTACTCCCCGGACAGCGGCTGGACGAAGCCGGAGAGCTCCGGCCACCAGGCGTTGAGCAGTGGCCGGGCGAGCAGCTCGGTGACCCGTCCGCCGCCGGAGGGGACGATGCCCTCGGTGGTGGACAGCGGCCGGTCGTAGAGCGCCTTGACGTACCCGATGGCCGGGTCGGTGAGCAGCGGGCCGAGCAGGCCGACGACGAACTGCGGGTCGAAGCCGACCAGGTCGGCGTCGACGAAGACGACCAGGTCCCCGTCGGTGGCGTGCAGTCCCTTCCACAGCGCCTCGCCCTTGCCCGGGACCCGGCCGTGGGCGGCCAGCACCGTGGTGGTGTCGACGACCCGGGCCCCGGCGGCCGCGGCGACGGCGGCGGTGCGGTCGGCCGATCCGCTGTCGACGACGACCACCTCGTCGACCAGCGGCGCGTCCCGGACGAGCGCCTCGCGGATGGCGCCGACGATCGCCCCGACGGTGGGCTCCTCGTCCAGTGCGGGGAGGACGACGCTGACGGTGGTGCCCTGTTCCCGCTTGGCGTCGGCCAGCTCGGCCGCGGTCCAGCTGGACGCGGTGTACGTGCGCCGGCGCAGCCAGCGGTGGACCTCAGGCCGCATGGGCGTTCTCCCCACGGTCGGGTGCCGGTTCCCTCGCCGGCACGGGACCCCCGTCGCGACAGGATGCCGTAGACCCCGCCCGGGGGCACCCCAGGTCGCCGTCCGCCGGTCGGGGCGGTCCCCGCAGGTGGGAGCGCCGCGGGTCACCGGCCGACCCGGGCGGGGTCTCAGACCACCCCGGCGCGGCCGGCCCCGTACTCGGGCACGGTGACCATCGGCGGCCGCTCGTCGACCGTTACCGGCGTGCTCACCGGCACGAAGCCGGCGCCCTCGCTGCGGAACTGGGTGAGCAGCCCGCCGGCGCCCGCGGACCCGGTCGCGGTGCGGGACAGCACCGCCGACACGACCTGCCCGGCCATCCGGCCCAGCGCCTCCTGGTCCTGCGAGGTGTGCCGGCGCACCCCCAGGTCCACCTGCGCGAGCCCGCCCAGGCCCACCAGCCCGAGCAGGTCGACCAGCAGGCCGACCTCCACGCCGTAGCCGGAGACGAAGGGCACCTGCTCGAGCAGCTCCCGGCGGCCGGCGTACTCCCCGCCCAGCGGCTGCACCACGCCGGCCAGCTCCGGCCACAGCGCGTTGAGCAGCGGCCGGGCGGTGAGCTCGGTGACCCGGCCCCCGCCGGCGGGCGTCGAGCGGCCGTCGAGCTCCAGCGGCCGCGTGTAGCAGCCCTTGACGTAGCCGACCTGGGGGTCGGTCAGCAGAGGGGTCAGCAGCCCGGGCACGTAGTGCGACACGTCGCCGAGCAGGTCGGCGTCGAGGAAGACGAGCAGGTCGCCGCTGGTGGCCGCCAGCGACTTCCACAGCGCCTCGCCCTTGCCCGGCCGGGCGCCGTGGGCGGGCAGGACGTCGGCGGCGGCCACGACCTCGGCGCCGGCCGCGCGGGCCACCTGCGCCGTGCGGTCGGTGGAGTCGGAGTCGACGACGAGCACCTCGTCGACCAGGGGCAGCGCCCGCACCCAGCGGTCGACCAGGTCGGTGACCAGCCCGCCGACGGTGGCCTCCTCGTCGCGTGCGGGCAGCACCACGCTGACCCGGTGCCCGCCGCGGCGCTTGGCCAGCAGCAGCCCACCGGCGTCGACGTCGGCGAGGGAGCGGACGGTGGAGGTGCGGCCGGAGAACCAGGCACGGGCGTCGGGTCGCATCGGCCCACTGTCGTGGAGCCCCCGGCGCGGTCGCCACGGGGGGCGCGCGTGTTCACGCACCCGTCGCCCGGCGTTCGGCGGCCGGTGGCTCAGGTGCGGCTGCGGTCGCCCTCGCGCAGCGCCGTGGGGCTCAGCGGGCCGACGGGCGCACCGGCGCCGTCGGGCTCGGGGTGGCCCAGCTCGGTGAGCCAGCCGCGCAGCACGCGGTGCAGGTGCTCGGCGCCGACGATCTCGCCGGGGGCCGACAGCCGCCGCGGGTGGGCGAGGAACCCGTGCTGCTGCGGGCCGCCGAGCCCCCCGTGCGAGCCCACGTGCGGCTCGAACGGCGAGGCCTCGTCGGTGTCGGGGTCGTAGCGGCTGTTGACCACCACGTCGGGGCAGTGCGGGAACCCCGAGACCCGCGCCACCAGCGCCGGCGCGTGCCCGCCGTAGGGCAGCAGGGGGTCCTCGCCGATCACCACGCCGGTGTCGAGCCGGTGCAGGCCGTCGCGGCCGAGCACGACCGGCCCGTGCTCGGTGGAGTGCACCAGCAGGAACCCGACGCCGGCGTGGTCGACCAGCGCGGGCAGCAGGTCCGGCCAGTGCCGCTCGATCTCCTCCAGCGGCACCCGGCCGGGCAGGTCGGCCAAGGAGATCCCCGCGGTGTGGCCGGAGACGACGACCACCACGCCGGGTGCCACCCGCGCGACCTGCCCCGGCCGGCCCGACGGTGTCCGGTGCCGGTGCTCGGTGGCCCCGGCGCTCTCCACCCGGTCGCGCAGCCGCCGGGCGATGAACCCCGGTCCCGACGCCGCCTCGGCGAGCGCGGAGGCGACCTGCCAGCCCTCGGCGGCGCGGCGGCTGTCCCGCGGCTCGGTCCCGCGGTGCCCTGGCGCGGGGGACCCGCCGCAGTGCCGGCCGACGAACGCCTCGATGGTCTCCCCGAACCGCTGCGCAAAGGCCTCGCCCTGGGTCTGGCCGTGGTCGGACAGCAGCACCAGGTGGTAGTCGCGGGGCGCGAGCTGGCCGGCGCGGGCCAGCCGGCCGATCTGCTGGTCGATGCTGCGCAGCACCTCCAGGGTGTCGAAGCGCTCGACGCCGCTGTGGTGGGCGACCTCGTCGTAGCCCAGGAAGTCGGCGTACACCACCGGCCGCCCGGCCAGCACGTCCTCCAGGATCGCCGCCACCACGATGTCGCGGGCGATGACCGTCGTGCCCGGCCGGGCCAGCGGGTAGACGCCTCCCCGGCTCACCCGCGGGCGGACGTCGGCGCGCCGCTGCCGGGCCGCGGCGGCGAGCTCCCGGTAGACGTCGACGAGCGAGACGCCCAGCGTGCGGACGGCGTTGACCGGGTTGGCGAAGTAGGCGTAGTAGCCCGCGCCCACCCGCTCCCGGCGCCGTCCGGCCCGTCGTGTGGTGACCAGCGGCAGCGAGCTCATGGTCAGGCTCACGTACGGCGCGTCGCCGCTGAACAGGTTGCCGCGGCTGGCGCCACCGCCGGCCAACAGCCCGCGGCCGTCGGAGTGCTGCCGCTCCACCTCCGCGGCGTCGGCCGGGTGCGACACCTGGACGACGTGGTCGCGGTCCTTCTCGTAGTACCGGAAGCCGACGATGTCGTGGTTGGAGCCGTGCAGGATGCCGCAGACCGCGGCGCCGGTCTGCGAGCTCCAGTCGGTGTGCCAGCCGGTCAGGGCGTGGCTGCCCGAGCGCAGCCAGGCGGCCAGGGTGGGCATCGACCCGTCGCGGACGGCGCGGCGGACGGTGTCGACGCCCAGGCCGTCGATCTGCAGGAACAGCACACCGGGCGGGAGCGGGGCGGCGGCCCCGGCCCCGGCGGCGCGGCGGCGGGCGCGGCGGAAGAAGAGCTCGTCCTCGTCGATCGCCAGCGCGCTGTTGACCACCGCCGTCACCGCGGCCATCGCCATGACGACGAGCACGGCGGTGCGCAGGTCGGCCACCCGGACCCCGGGGATGGCGAAGGAGACCGCCAGCACCGCCGCGCCCAGCAGCAGGAAGCTGCCCAGCCCCAGGG
The DNA here is from genome assembly GCF_054050255.1 of Geodermatophilus sp. SYSU D00700. Taxonomy (NCBI): domain Bacteria; kingdom Bacillati; phylum Actinomycetota; class Actinomycetes; order Geodermatophilales; family Geodermatophilaceae; genus Geodermatophilus; species Geodermatophilus sp. SYSU D00700. The sequence continues at coordinate 37,198 of NZ_JBJGZA010000025.1, forward strand.
TGAACAGCGCCAGCGGCAGCGCCACCCGCATGACCAGCGGCCAGACCACCCCGGCGAGCACGCCGAGCAGCAGCGCGGCCAGCGGCGGCTGCCACCAGCTGCGCATCTCGAAGCCCTCGAGCCAGCGGTCGAGGGCGACGAGGGCGAGGGTGGTGAGCAGCCAGGTCAGCAGCACGCGGGCCGGCGCCCGGCCGCGGCCGAGCATGCGTCCGCCGGCGCCCGGGCCGCGGGCGGCCGCGCGGCTCACGGTGCGGGGCCGCAGGGGGTGGCGGAGGCGGGGGCCTCGTCCCCGGCGGGACCGTCGCCGGCCGGGGCGCCGGGCCCGTCGGCCGTGTGCCTGCGCCGGCGCGACTGGGCGACGTTGAGCACGGCGCCCACCAGCAGCACGAGCAGCGTGGCCACCAGCGTGGCGAGCAGCGGGTTGTCGAAGACACCGCCGCTGGCCACGCCGATGAGCGCGTAGGCGACCGCCCACAGCGTCGCGGCCAGCAGCGACGCCGGCAGCAGCCGCCGCCACGGGTACATCAGCGCCCCGGCGGCGAGCAGGACCGGGATGCGCCCGGCCGGCAGCAGCCGCCCGACGACGATGATCTGCCAGCCGTGCCGGCGGAACTGCCCGCGCACCTCCTCGATGCGGTCGGCGTGCTGGCCGCGCGCCACCCACCGCACCGCGGCAGGCCCGCCCCAGCGGCACACCGCGAAGGTGGCGACGTCGCCGGTCCAGGCGCCGAGCGTGGCCAGCAGGAGCACCAGCGCGATGTCCAGCTGCCCGGTGCTGACGGCGAGCGCGGCCGCGGCGCCGACGACGGCCCCGGTGGGGACGACCGGCACGACCGAGCCGAGCAGGACGCCGCCGAAGACGACGGGGTAGCCCAGGGACGAGCCGTCGGTCCAGCTCGCCGCGACCGTCCCGGCGGCGCTCACGGCGTCTCCGCGGCGGTGGGCAGGACGACCGGGTGCCCCGGTTCGGTGAGCGCGACCGTGGTCTCCAGGCCACGGGCGGCGACCGCGGCGGCGAACCGGCGCGGCGGCTCGACCAGCAGCCGCCGGTAGCGGCGGGACAACCCGGGCAGCGTCGTCGCGCCGGGGACGGCCAGGGTCCCCCAGTGCACGGGGACGGCGACCCGCGGGCGCACCCGGGCCACCGCCTCGGCGGCCCGGTGCGGATCGAGGTGGCCGGGGCCGAGGGTCGGGCCCCAGCCCCACACCGGCACCAGCGCGACGTCGACGCCGCGCCCGCCGACGTCCGCCATGCCCGGGAACAGGTCGGTGTCGCCGAGGGCGTAGACGGTCTGCCCGTCGCCCTCGACGAGGTGACCGACCGCCCGCGTGTCGGGCCCGTGCGTCAGCCGCGGGCCCCAGCGGTGGCCGCTGTGCCGCGCGGGGACGGCGGTGACCCGCAGCCCGTCGTGGGTCAGGGACTCGCCCGGGGCCAGCTCGTCGACCCACCGCAGGCCCCGCGACCGCAGCCACGCGCCGGCGCCCCGCGGCACCACGACGCGGACCCCCTCGCCGAGCAGCCGCAGCGACGGCAGGTGCAGGTGGTCGGCGTGCAGGTGGCTGACCAGCACGAGGTCCACCCCGGACCAGGCCGACCCGGGCGGCGGTGCGGCCACCCGCCGCAGCGGGCCGACGGCGCGGGTGAGCAGCGGATCGGTGAGCACCGTGCTGCCGGCCAGGTCCACGCGGACCGTCGAGTGACCGAGGTAGTGCAGCACCGGGTCGCCCACGGGCCAAGTATCGACCCAGGCGGCGACGGAACCGCAGCGTTTTCACCCCGCCGGAACCGGACGGTCCCGATCGCGGCGCGCCGTTCCGGGTGCGGCCGGGACGGATGCGTTCCACCATGATCGCCATGACCTCATCGGGGCACGGCCCTGGGGTACCGACGACGACGGCGGACACGTCCGGCGAGCTGCGCCGCATGGCGCTGCACCTGGAGACCGCCGCGGTCCTGGAGCTGCGCGCCCAGCGGACCACCGACCCCCGGCAGGTGGCCGTGCTGCGGCGCCGCGCCGAGCAGCGCCGGCAGGAGGCCGCCCGGCTCCGCGAGCGGCTGGCCGCCTGCGGGATGGCGCTCCCCACACCGGGGTGTCGACGGATCGTCGCCCGCGGTGTCCCGCCCACCTGACTCCCATACGGGGCGGGGTCGCTGCACGGCCCGTGGCGCTCAGCTGGGTGTGACCACCACCCCGTTCGTCCTGGCAGCGGCGCTGGCCACCTGCTGCCCCACCGGTTGAGCGGTGATCTCCGCGGCGACGTCCCGCACCTTGCGGCGGTGACGCTGCGCCAGGTCGTTGAGGCGGTCGTAGGCCTGTCCCTCGTCGATGCCACGCTCGTGCATGAGGAAACCCTTGGCCCGTTCGATCACCGCACGTGACGCCAGGGCCTCCCGCAGCTGTGCCACCTCCCGTCGCAGAGCGGCGACCTCCTCGTCGCGAGCGGCATCCGCCTCCTGCTCCAGCAGCCGGGTGACCTCTCTCCGGACCTCGTCCAGCATCCGCTGCATCGGAGGGACCCCCTCCTCGAGTGCCCGGAGCAGGTTCTCGGTACGGCGCAGCCCCTCGTGCCGGCTGGTCCGGTCCTGCCTGTTCGCCAACTCTTCTCCCCGCATGGCGCGTACTGTCGCGTAGCCACGCCACGTGGGACCAGACCTCCGGGCACGCCCCCGGCGACTCGCGCCACGGGAACGTGCTCCATGCCTCTCCGTACCCCTGGAGTCACTCAGACGGCCCGACGGATGTGGTGCAAGGGGCATGGCGACGCCCCTTACGCAGCAGGGTCCGGGCTGCTAGCTTTCCCGCCGCGCGGACCCCCAGACCTCGGACCGGTCCACGACGAACGACACTCCAGACGTGAGCGGGGGCGCAGAGGGGCGCACCGTTCGCCGAGGGGCCACGCCGTGCTCCCGACCACCCGGCCCGGGTAGTGCCGTCAGGCAGTGCTCCCGCGTCCCGGCCGCGGTCGGTGTCCCCGTCCTGCCCTCCGGCAACTCTGCCTGAGTGCCTCCACGACGTGGTCGACGGCGTCCCCTGGAGGCGCCGTGCCTCTCTTCCCATCCCGCGGGTCGCTGGCCGGTCCGCGGATCCGCCAGCATCGACGGAGGTCCACCATGTGCGGGATCGTCGCCTGTCGTCGCCCCCGGAGCGCGTCCGCCTACCTGGCGGACGGTCTCCGACGGCTCGAGTACCGCGGCTACGACTCAGCCGGCGTCGCACTGACCGGCATCGGTCAGGACGACATCCGGGTCATCCGGACGGTCGGCCGGGTGGCGACCCTGGGGCGGCTGCTCCAGACCGAGCGCCCACCGTCGGACCTGGGGACCGGCATCGGGCACACCCGCTGGGCGACGCACGGCGGCGTCTCCGAGGTGAACGCCCATCCGCACACCGACTGCACCGGCGCAGTGGCAGTGGTGCACAACGGCATCATCGACAACGCCCAGGGCCTGCGAGAGGAACTCGAGGCCCGTGGTCACGTGTTCTCCTCCGGTGTCGACAGCGAGGTCGTGGCGCACCTGGTCGAGGAGGGCATGGCGGACAGCGGGGCGTTGCCGGAGGCCGTGGTTGCCGCCGTCCGGTCCCTGCGGGGGACGTGGGCGCTCGCGGTGGTCGCCGGCCGGTCGGACGAGGTGGTGCTGGCCTCCCATCGGTCCCCGCTCGTCGTCGGCTCCGGTACCGAGGGCCACGTCGCCGCAAGCGATGCGACCGCGCTGGTCGGAACGGTCTCGTCGGTGAGCGTCCTGTGTGACGGCGACGTCGTCGTCCTGGGCGAGGAGGTCACCTGGCTGGACGCGGAGGCGCGGGTGCAGCCCGCCCGCCCGTCGGTCCGTCTCGAGTGGACCGCCGAGGACGTCGAGCGCGGCGCCTACGACGACTTCATGGAGAAGGAGATCGCGGAGCAACCGTCGGTGGTGTCCCACCTGCTCGAGCGAGTGCTGCCCGGTGTCGCCGACGGCGCCCTGTGGCACGACCTGGGCCTGCCCGCTCCCGGCCTGCTCCGCTTCGTCGCCTGCGGGTCCTCGCTCCACGCGGCCCAGGTGACGGCTCGCACCTTCGGTGCGCTGTCGGGCTGTCCTACCGAGATCGTCATCGCGTCGGAGTTCGACGAGGTGGTGACCCGGCCCGATCCGCGGACCCTACACGTGGCGATCTCCCAGTCCGGAGAGACCACCGACGTTCTGCACGCCCTCGAGGGCGTCCGGGGCCCGGTCCTGGCCATCACCAATCGGCCCGGCTCCACGCTGGCTCGCCGCAGCACCGCGGTCCTCGAGACCTGCTCGGGTCCCGAGATCGGCGTCGCGGCGACCAAGACCTTCACCTCCCAGGTGGTCGCAGGTGTGGCGTTGGCGCTCTCCCACGCCGCGGCCACCCGGGCGATGCCCCAGGCGCAGGTCGCCCGGCTGGGGCTGCGGCTCGGACAGCTCCCCGGACGGCTGGCAGCCGCACATAGCACTGCCTTCCCCGTGGCGACGGCCCTCGCCGAGGAACTTGCGGACGCGCGGTCGTTCTTCTTCGTTTCCCGGGGCGCCGGTCTCCCCTACGCCGCCGAGGGAGCGCTGAAGCTCAAGGAGATCACCTACCGCAACGCCGAGGCGCTGCCGGCCGGCGAGTTCAAGCACGGCCCCATCGCGCTGATCGAGGAAGGCACCCCCGTGCTCCTGATCGAGAGCGGGGACGTCGACCGGCTGGCGGGTGCGGCCGCCGAGCTCGCGTCCCGCGGGGCCCGGATCATCCGGATCGGCAGTGGCGGCACGGACACCTTCCCGGTGCTGCCGTCCGGCCCGGCCCCCGTCTGGGGTCCCCTGGAGGCGGTCCTCGCCCTCCAGCACCTCGCTCGCTGCATCGCGGTCGTCCTCGGGCGGGACGCGGACAAGCCGCGCAACCTCGCCAAGTCGGTGACCGTCCTCTGACCGTGAGGACTGCGGGTCGGTCCGGGACTCCTGCCGTGGCCACCTGGGCGGACGTGCGGCGCCTGGCCCTCGCGCTGCCCGGCACCTCCGAGGGCACCGCGTGGGGCTCGCCGGCCTGGAAGGTCCGCGACCGGACGTTCGTGTGGGAGCGGCCGCTGCGCCGCGCCGACCTCGAGCACCTCGGCGACACCGCACCCGTGGGCCCGGTGCTCGGGGCCGCGGTCGCCGACGAGGGCGTCAAGCAGGCGCTGGTCGCCGACGACCCCGCCGTCTACCTGACGACGCCGCACTTCGACGGCTACGCGGCGGTCCTCGTCCGGCTCGACGCCATCGACGTCGGCGAGCTCGCCGAGCTGGTCACCGAGGCGTGGCTGGCCAAGGCGCCGCGCCGGCTGGCCCGCGAGCACCTCGCCGGCGGGTGTCCCGACCCCGGAGGGCACGCCTCCTCCGTGCACTTCCGCGGAAGTGCACGGAGGAGCGGACGATCCCGTCCGGCACCGGCCGGTCCGTAGAACGCGCCGGATCCGGCGCGTGGTGGCACAGTCGACGCCGTGAAGACCTGGCTCGACGCCTGGCCGGTGTTCCGGCAGCTGACCGGCCCCGATCCGCTCGGCCGCGGCCTGTCCGCGCGGAGCAGGGCGACGGAGAGCGTGGTGAGCCGCACGGCCACCGCCGACCGCGTCGTCCAGAGCGTCTGCCCGTACTGCTCGGTGGGCTGCGCGCAGCGGGTGTACGTCAAGGACGAGCAGGTCGTCCAGATCGAGGGCGACCCCGACTCGCCGGTCAACCGCGGCCGGCTGTGCCCGAAGGGCAGCGCCAGCAAGTCGCTGGTCACCAGCCCGACCCGGGTCACGAAGGTCCGCTACCGCCGTCCGTACGGGACGGAGTGGGAGGACCTCGACCTCGACACGGCGATGGAGATGATCGCCGACCGCGTCCTCGCCGCCCGCCGGGAGTACTGGCAGGACGAGTGCGACGGCAAGCGGGTCAACCGCACCATGGGGATAGCGAGCCTCGGAGGGGCAGCCCTCGACAACGAGGAGAACTACCTCATGAAGAAGCTCTACAGCGCCCTGGGCGCGATCCAGATCGAGAACCAGGCCCGCATATAGCACTCCGCCACGGTGCCCGGTCTGGGTGCCTCGTTCGGTCGTGGCGGTGCCACGAACCCCCAGCAGGACCTGGTGAACTCCGACTGCATCGTCATCGAGGGTTCGAACATGGCCGAGTGCCACCCGGTCGCCTTCCAGTGGGTGACCGAGGCCAAGGCCCGCGGCGCGAAGGTCATCCACGTCGACCCGCGCTTCACCCGCACCAGCGCGATCGCGGACCTGCACGTGCCGCTGCGCGCCGGCAGCGACATCGTCTTCCTCGGCGCGCTGGTCAACCACGTGCTGAGCAACGACCTGTTCTTCCGCGACTACGTCGTCGCCTACACCAACGCGGCGTCGATCATCCGCGAGGACTTCCAGGACACCGAGGACCTCGACGGCCTGTTCTCCGGGTGGGACCCCGACGCGAAGCAGTACGACCAGGCGAGTTGGCAGTACGAGTACGAGGAGTCCCCCGGCGACGGCGTCGCCGAGGACGACCCCGCCGGCGCGGCCGAGCAGGAGCGGCTGTCCCAGCAGGAGTCGGTCAAGGAGGCCGACCAGGCCCAGGCCGCCGGGTCCGGCGGCCCGCCGCTGCGCGGCCGGGCCAAGCGGGACGAGACCCTGCAGCACCCGCGCTGCGTCTTCCAGGTCCTCAAGCGGCACTTCGCCCGGTACACGCCGGAGATGGTCGCCGAGGTCTGCGGCGTCGAGCCGGAGGCCTTCCTGAAGGTCGCCGAGTGGATCACCGCCAACAGCGGCCGGGAGCGGACGACGGCCTTCGTCTACTCCGTGGGCTGGACCCAGCACACGGTGGGCGCGCAGTACATCCGGACGGCGTCGATCCTGCAGGCGCTGCTGGGCAACATGGGGCGCCCGGGCGGCGGGATCCTGGCGCTGCGCGGGCACGCGAGCATCCAGGGGTCCACCGACATCCCGACGCTGTACAACCTGCTGCCCGGCTACCTGCCGATGCCGCACGCCGTCCAGCACCAGTCGCTCGACGACTACTGCGCCGACGCGGCCGGCACCGGCGGCTTCTGGGGCAACAAGCGCGCCTACATGGTCAGCCTGCTCAAGGCCTGGTGGGGCGACGCGGCGCAGCCGGAGAACGACTTCTGCTTCGACCACGTCCCCAAGATCACCGGCGACCACAGCAGCTACCGGACCGTGGCCGACATGGTCGAGGGCAAGGTCGCCGGCTACTTCCTCGCCGGGGAGAACCCCACGGTCGGGCACGCCAACGGCCGGATGCAGCGGTTCGGGCTGGCCAACCTCGAGTGGCTCGTCGTCCGCGACCTGCAGATGATCGAGTCGGCGAGCTTCTGGCAGACCGCGCCCGAGATCGAGACCGGCGAGCTGGTCACCGAGGAGATCCCGACCGAGGTCTTCTTCATGCCCGCGGCCTCGCACGTGGAGAAGGACGGCACCTTCACCCAGACCCAGCGGATGCTGCAGTGGCGGTTCAAGGCGATCGAGCCGCCGGGTGACTGCCGCAGCGACCTGTGGTTCTACTACCACCTCGGCCGGATCCTGCGGGAGCGGCTGAAGGACTCCACCGACCCCCGTGACCGGCCGCTGCTGGACCTGACCTGGGACTACCCGCTGCACGGGGGGACCCAGGACCCCAGCGCCGACGCCGTGCTGCGCGAGATCAACGGCGTGGGCCCCGACGGCCGGGCGCTGTCGGGCTACCTGGAGCTGGAGGACGACGGGTCGACGACGTCGGGCTGCTGGATCTACTCCGGCGTCTACGCCGACGAGGTCAACCAGGCGGCGCGCAAGCGGCCTGGCCGCGAGCAGGGCCAGGTGGCCTCGGAGTGGGGCTGGTCCTGGCCCTACAACCGCCGCGTCCTCTACAACCGCGCCTCCGCCGACCCCGACGGCAAGCCGTGGAGCGAGCGCAAGAAGTACGTGTGGTGGGACGCCGAGGCCGGCCGCTGGACGAGCACCGGCGACGCCGTCGACTTCGAGGCCACCAAGCCGCCGGACTACGTGCCCCCGCCGGGGGCCAAGGCGCAGGCGGCGCTGTCGGGTCAGGACCCGTTCGTCATGCAGAGCGACGGCAAGGCGTGGCTGTTCGCGCCGAAGGGCGTCGTCGACGGGCCGCTGCCGACGCACTACGAGCCGGCGGAGTCCCCGGTGGAGAACGTCCTCTACCCGGTGCAGGGCAACCCGACGACGGAGCACATCCAGGCTCCGTACAACCGGGAGGCCCCCTCGACGGGCGACGTGTTCCCGTACTCGGTGACCACCTACCGGCTCACCGAGCACCACACGGCCGGCGCCATGAGTCGCACGCTGCCCTACCTGTCGGAGCTGCAGCCGGAGTTCTTCGTCGAGGTGTCGCCGGAGCTGGCCGCCGAGCGGGGGCTGGAGAACGGCGGCTGGGCCACGGTCATCAGCCCGCGGGCGGCCATCGAGGCCCGGGTGCTGGTCACCGAGCGGATCCGCCCGCTGCGCACCCGCGGCGGCAAGGTGGTGCACCAGATCGGCGCGCCCTACCACTGGGGCGAGGTCGGCATCTCCACCGGCGACTCGGCCAACGACCTGCTCCCGGTGGTGATGGACCCCAACACCCACATCCAGGAGAGCAAGGCCTCGACGGTGGACATCCGTCCCGGTCGGCGGCCGCGGGGACCGGAGCTCACCGAGCTCCTCGAGGAGTACCGGAGCCGGGCGGGCATCGCCTCGGGCCGGATGCCGGTCGGCGGCCGCGTGGCCGTGGAGGGGACCTGATGACGACGGTGAGCTCGGCGAGCCCGGCCTTCACGGGCAAGGACCCGCAGAACCGGCTGTTCGGGCCGCTGCCCGACGTGCAGGGCGAGGCGGGGTACGACACCGACCACCCGGCGCGGGTCGGCTTCTTCACCGACACCTCGGTGTGCATCGGCTGCAAGGCCTGCGAGGTGGCGTGCAAGGAGTGGAACACGCTGCCGATGGACGACTCCTACGGCGTCCGCGACACCCTCGGCCTGTCCGGCATGTCCTACGACAACACCGGCCAGCTCGGCGCCAACACCTGGCGGCACGTGGCCTTCATCGAGCAGGTGCGCACCGTCGACCTGCCGATGCCGACCGTCGGGCCGCCCCCGGCCGCCGCGGCCGGCCGCCGCGACGGGATCGTCGACGCGCCGGACGAGGCCGAGCCCGGCGACAGCGTGGTCACCGCCCAGACCAGCGTGCTCAACGCCGAGGCCCTGAGCGAGTACGACCCGCAGACCTCGCAGTCCGGCGACCGGGAGGTCCGCTGGCTGATGGCGTCGGACGTCTGCAAGCACTGCACGCACGCCGGCTGCCTCGACGTCTGTCCGACCGGTGCGCTGTTCCGCACCGAGTTCGGCACGGTCGTCGTGCAGGGCGACATCTGCAACGGCTGCGGCTACTGCGTGCCCTCCTGCCCGTACGGGGTGATCAACCAGCGCAAGGGCGACGGCCGGGTCTTCAAGTGCACGATGTGCTACGACCGGCTGACCGACGGCCTGCAGCCGGCCTGCGCGACCGCCTGCCCGACGCAGTCGATCCAGTTCGGCAACCTCGACGAGCTGCAGGCCCGCGCCGACGCCCGGCTGGAGACGCTCAAGCGGCAGGGCGTGGAGTCCGCCCGGCTCTACGGGCGGGACGAGGACGACGGCGTCGGCGGCAACGGCGCGTTCTTCCTCCTCCTCGACGAGCCCGAGGTCTACGGCCTGCCGCCGGACCCGGTCGTGACCACCCGCGACCTGCCCGCGATGTGGCGGTCGGCGGCCGCGGCCGCGGCGATGATGGTCGGGGTCGCACTGTCGGCCGTCCTCGGCTCGCGGCGGCGGTGACCGGCGTGACCGAGGGCCTCACGACGCCGGGCGCCGGGTGGCGGCGGGCCGGCGGGTCCGACGTCGCCGGAGACGGTGTGCGCGCGTACGGCACCGGCCGGCGCAAGGGCGGTCGCCGAGGCGGCCGGAAGGGGCGCGGCGGCGAGGTCCCGATGGTGGAGGAGGCCGAGTTCACCTCCTACTACGGCCGCCCCATCATCAAGCCGCCGGTGTGGAAGAGCCCCGACGTGCCGCTGTACCTCTTCCTCGGGGGCGCCGCGGGCTCGTCTGCCATCCTCGGCGCGCTCGCCGACCTGAGCGGCCGGCCGGCGCTGACCCGGGTCTCCCGGCTGACCGCCGGCGGCGGGTCGATCCTGTCGGTGGTCTTCCTCGTCCACGACCTCGGGCGGCCCGAGCGGTTCCTGCACATGCTGCGGGTCATCAAGCCGACCTCGCCGCTGTCGATCGGCTCCTACATCCTGGCGCCGTTCAGCGCGGCGGCCGGGGCCACGGCCGCGGTGGAGCTGCTCGGCTGGTTCCCCCGGCTCAAGCGGTTCGGTGGCGCGGTGGCCGCGCTCTTCGGCGGGCCGCTGGCCACCTACACCGGGGTGCTGCTGGCCAACACCGCGGTGCCGTCGTGGCACGCGCCGCACCGGGAACTGCCGTTCGTGTTCGGCGGGTCGGCGATGGCCGCGGGCGGCGGCGTCACGATGGTGTTCACCCCCGTGGCCGAGGCCGGCCCGTCGCGGAAGATGGCCGTGACCGGGGCGGCCATCGAGCTCGCCGTGGTGCACCGGGTGGAGAACGGCCACGGCGTCGTCAGCGAGCCCTTCCACACCGGGCGGGCCGGGACGCTGCTGCGGGCGGCCAAGGCCTGCACCGCCGCTGGGGCGGGGCTGACCGTCGTCGCCGGGCGCTCGCGGCCCGGCGCGGTCGTCTCCGGGCTGCTGCTGGCGACCGGGTCGCTGCTCACCCGCTTCGGCGTCTTCGAGGCCGGCATGGCGAGTGCGAAGGACCCGAAGTACACCGTCGTCCCGCAGCGCGAGCGGATCGCCGCCCGGGCGGCGCAGAACGGACACGCCTCAACCGTCTCCCGCTGACGCTCGAGCTCTGCACACACGTGTGTGCAGAGCTCGACTACGCGCGGAGGTGGTCGGCGAAGGTCCGCGGCGGGCGGCCCAACAGCGCGGCGAGCACCCGCGGGCTGCCGGTGAACCCGTGCGCCCGGTACTCGACGAACATCGCCCGCAGGCAGCGCCGCGCGTAGCTGCCGTCGTCGTCCGGCGGGTCGGCGTCGACGGCGGTCACCTCGCGCCCCAGGTGCGTGGTGAGCAGCGCGGCGACGTCGGGCGCGGTGAGCTCCTCGGGGCCGGCCGTCTCGAACGTGCCGCTGTCGAGGCCGTCCTCGGTGAGCAGCACGGCGGCGGCCTCGGCGACGTCGCGCAGGTCGACGAACGACTGCGCCCGCTCCAGTCCCCACGGGCTGCGCAGCTGCCCCGAGCGCGCGGCGGCGGTGACGGCGGCGTCGAGGTTGTCGGCGTAGGCGCACGGCTGCAGCACCCGCCAGCGCGCACCGGTGCCCGCGACGGCGCCGTCGAGCGCCTCCTCGACCCGGTCCTTGGCGGCGTGGTGCGGCATCGACCGCGCCTGCGGGCGCAGCACCGAGTGGTACACCAGCCGGCCGACCCCGGCGCGGGCGGCGGCGCGCAGCACCGCCGGGGCGGCGTCCTGCTCGCGCGGGTCGAAGTTCGGCCACACCAGGTACAGCGCATCGGCGCCGGCCAGCGCGGGGGAGACGTCACCGGCCAGGTCCCCGACCACGACCTCCGCGCCGAGCGCGTCGAGCTCCGGCCGGGGGCCGGGCGTGGCGACGACGGCGCGCACTCGTTCCCCCCGGTCGCGCAGGGCGCGCACGACCGCGGTGCCGGTGGGGCCGCCCGCGGCGGTCACGACGATCACCGGGCCGACCCCGCCGGGCGCGGCCGGTCCTGCGGGTGCAGCCGGACCGCGACCAGGGCGACGTCGTCGTCGGGCCGGCCGTCGACCATGCGCTCGACGAGCAGGTCGCACAGCTCCGGCAGCGGGCGGTCGGACAGCCCGGCCAGCGTCTCGACGAGCCGGGCCTGACCGGCGTCGAGGTCCTCGTCGCGCCGCTCGACCAGGCCGTCGGTGTAGAGCAGGACCGTGGCGCCCCGGTCGAGGCGGACCACCGACTCCCGCCGTCCGCGGGCGGGGTCGACCCCGAGGAGCATGTCCGCGCGGTCCCCGGCGAGGACGGTGACCGCGCCGTCGGGGCCGAGCACCACCGGCGGCGGGTGCCCGGCGTTGGACCAGCGCAGCCGGGTGGTCCCGTCGCCGACCTCCTCGGGGGTCTGCTCCAGCCGCGCGACGGCGGCGGTGGCCAGCGTCGGCAGCCGCAGCAGGGCCATGGACCGGTCGAGGCCGCACAGGACGTCGGCCGGCCCGGCGCCGGTGCCGATCGCGATGCCGCGCAGCAGGCTGCGCAGCTGCCCCATCGTGGCGGCGGCCGCGGTGTCGTGACCGGCGACGTCGCCGATGACCAGCACCGTCGCCCCGCCGGGGGTGAGGAAGGCGTCGTACCAGTCGCCGCCGACCGCGGCCGCCTCGGCGGCCGGGAGGTAGCGGACGACGATCTCGGCGTGGTCGGGCTCCGGGGGCGCGGTGAGCATGGAGCGCTGCAGCTCCAGGGCGAGCTGCCGCTGGGTGCCGTAGAGGCGCGCGTTGTCCAGCGCCATGCCCAGCCGGTCGGCGACGTCGCGCAGCGTCGCGACCTCCTGGTCGGTCGGGACCCGGTCGCCGGTGTAGAGCAGGGAGACCAGGCCCAGCGGGCGGTCCCGGCCGCGCAGCGGGAGGGCCAGGGCGGCGCTGGGCCGCAGGGCGGTCAGGAGCTCGCGGGGCTCGCCGGCGGGCGTGGTGGCCACCGCCTCGTGGCCGGGGAGGTGCAGCACCTCTCCCCGGGAGATGGTGCGGGTCACCGCCGGGAGGGAGGTCAGCGAGGACAGCCGTGACCGGGCGTAGCGCTCGAGCAGGTCGCGCTGCTCCTCGTCGGCGTGCCAGGTGCTCACCGACCGGCCGTGCCCGTGCTCGTCGAGGACGCTGACGATGCAGGCGTCGGCCAGTACCGGGACCACCAGCCGCGGCACCTGCCCGGTGGCGACCTCGGCGTCGAGGGACCCGGCCAGCTCGGTGCTGACCCGGGCCACCGTCGTCACGCGCTCCGCGGCGCGGCGGAGCTCCTCCTGGGCCCGGACCCGCTCGGTGACCTCGAGGAAGTAGACTGACAGCCCCTCGGCCGTCGGCCAGGTGCGCACCTCGTACCAGCCGTCGAGCGGTGCCGGGTAGTAGGCGTCGAAGGTCACCGGCTCCCCGGTGGCGGCCGCGCGGCGGTAGGCCTGCTCGAACGCCGAGCCGCGGGCCGCCGGGAAGGCCTCCCAGATCACCTGGCCGACCAGCTCGTCCCGGGAGCGGCCGAGCATGCGCTCGGCCTCGGCGTTGACGTGCGCGAAGCGCCAGTCGGGGGTCAGCGCGTAGAAGCCGGCCGGCATCGCCTCGAGGACACGGGCCACGCCGAGCTGGTCGGTGACGTCGGAGGCCGCGCCCAGCAGCCGGGTGGCGACGCCCGTCGCGTCGCCCAGCGCGCGGCCACGGGCGGAGATCCACCGGGTGCTGCCGCCGGGGAGCCGGACCCGGTAGAGCGCGTCGAAGCCACCGCAGGTGTCGATGGCGCGCTGGACGGCCGCGGCGACGTCGTCCCGGTCGTCGGGGTGGACCCGGGCGGTGAAGGTGTCGACGGCGCGTCCGGTGCGGGTGCCGTCGTCCCCGAACACCCCGGCCAGCCGCTGGTCGCGCTCCAGCACCCCGCTGACGAGGTCCCAGTCGAAGGTGCCGATGCCGGCGGCCTCCATGGCGAGTTCGGCGCGCAGCGCCGTCGCGATCTCGTCGACGTGCCGCTGCGCCTGCCGCGTGTCCGCACCGAGCGGATCCGGCCCTGCTGAGTCCTCCACTGCGCCTTCCTGCTCCGCCTGTCCGGGGGTGCCCGCCCGGTGGTTGGAGACGCGCTCGACGAGTTTGTCTATCCCACGGGTCCGTCGTGCGCAACAGATCGGGTTGACGTCACCATCCGGGGACGCAGCGTGATTGTTGATCGTGTCCCCGGTAGCGTCGACGGGCAGCGCGGGGGCCGGGACGACGGCTGGGGGACACGTGCCGTGGTGGGGATGGGCGCTCCTGGCGTGGGCCGCCCTCGCACTGTCGCTGGGCCTCGTCCTCGGCAGGATGATCCGGACGGCGGAACGCCGGGAGCGTGGCGACGACGGCTCCGACGCGGACGAGGAGGAGGACGGTCCCCTCGTCGAGGGGCCGGATCTGGCGAGGTGGTGACCTCCGGCCCGATCGCCGCACGATGCCGGGGCCCGGCTCGGATCACCTGACCGGGTAGGTCTGCGCGGCGTCCCCGCGTGACGCGGCTACCGTGCTGCTGGTGTCTCGCTGGACCTGTGCCGTCGTCGTGGGCGTGGTGCTGTCCGGCTTCACCTTCCTGCTCCTCACCGGCGAGTATGTGAGCGAGGGCCCCATCCTGGTGCGAGTGGTACCGGATCACGGCCTGCACCTGGGGGACGTGTTCGTCCTCGCCGGGTGGGCGGTGGCGATGGCGCTGCTGGTGGTCCTGGTGCGGACGCACAGGCGACCGGCCGGCGACGGGAGCCCGCCTCGGAACGCTGCACGCGACCCGTCGGGCGTCAGTCCAGAAGTCCCGCCCGGGCCTTGGCGGTGAGCGCCGTGCGCACGGCGGCGTCGACGATGGTGGCGAACGTCGGATCGGCCTCCGCGCGGGCGAGGACGGCGTCGACCATCTCCGGGTAGACGTCCTCGGTCACGGTGAGCACGAGGGTGCCGCCGGCCTCGAGGAAGCGGACTGCCCGGTCGCCCGGTGGGACGTCCTGGAAGGCGGCGGCCGCGCCGACGTCGTCGGTGATGACCACGCCGTCGAAGCCGAGGAAGCCGCGCAGCAGCGTGGTGATCACCTGCCGCGAGAAGGTGGCCGGCGCGTTCGGGTCCAACTGCGGGTAGGTGGCCGACGACACCATGACGAACGGGTCGGCCTCGGCGCGGGCGAGCTCGCCGAAGGCCGCCACCTGTTCGCTGTCGGCGGTGGTGACGGGGTCGCTGACACCGGCGGCCTCGTCGGTGTTCCGGTCGACCAGGCCCAGGCCGGGGAAGTGCTTGACGGTGGCGGTGACGTCGTGGGCAGCCAGTCCGTCGACGACGGCCTGCACGTCGGGGACGGCCTCCGCGGCCGTGGCGGCGTACTGCCGCCCGAAGGCGCCGATCGGGTCGTTGGCGGCCTCGGTGCCGGCCGGGACGACATCGGCGACCGGCGCGAGGTCGAGGTTGACCCCGGCCGCCGCCAGCGAGGCGCCGAGGCGGTCGGCCAGCGCGGCCAGCTCCTCGGGAGGCAGCCGCCCCTGGTCGATGGCCGGTGGCAGCCGCTCGAAGCCGGGGCCCTTCAGCGCCTGCACCGCGCCGCCCTCCTGGTCGACGGCGATCCACGGCCGGGGGCCGGGAGCCGACTCCACCCAGCGGCCGGTGACGGCAGCGAGATCGACGGCCGGTGCCTGCGAGCGGCCGGCGAGGAAGAGCCCGCCCACTCCGTCGGACACCAGCGCGTCGCCAGGGGAGAGGTCGTCGAGCTCCACGCCGACGACGAAGAGCTGGGCGACCTCGGCGCGGCGGTCGAGGTCGGCGAGCGCGGCGTCGACCTGCGCCTCCACCGGGTCGGCCGACGTCGGCGCTGCGGTGCTGCGGGGTGCGGTGCTGCTGTGCGCCGCCGCGCTGCTGGTGGGCCCGGCACCGGACTCCGGCGACCCGGAGCAGGAGGTCAGGCTCAGGCCGAGGAGCGCGCTGAGGAGGGCCCGGCGGATCCGAGCGGCGGCAGGGGATCGCATCGAACTCCCGAGGTGTGGACGGCAGTCCCCAGTGTGCCCAGGCTGACGCCATCCCGGTGTGACACGGACCGGTCTGCGAGCCGTGTCGGCGTACTGCCTCGGGTGCAGCGCTACACGCGGTCCAGCGGAGCCGCGCCCTCGCGACCGCGCAGGTGGAGCCAGCCCTCCCACGCGGACCTGACCATGTCAGCGACCTCCCACTGTGCACGCCACCCGAGGGCGTCCTCGATCGTGTCTGCCGACGCGACCACCCGCGGCGGGTCACCCGGACGGCGGGGCTCCACCAGGGGCTCGGCCCAGCTCTCCTCGGTCGTGCCGGTCACCGAACGGATCAGGCTGATCATCTCGCGAACGGAGACCCCCTCCCCCCGGCCGATGTTGGCGGTGAGCGCGCCCACCCGGCCCTCCTCGAGGCCACGAGCGGCAGCCACGTGTGCGGAGGCGATGTCAGCGACGTGCACGAAGTCCCTGATGCACGTTCCGTCGGGCGTCTCGTAGTCGTCGCCGAAGATCCGGGGCGGGACCCGCTGGGTCAGCCGCTCGAAGACCATGGGTACGAGGTTGGAGACGCCTCTGTCGGTCAGCGCTCGGTCGGCTGTGCCGGCCACGTTGAAGTAGCGCAGGTTCGCGAACCGAAGGCCACTCGCCGCGGCGACGTCGGTCACCATCCGCTCACCGATCAGCTTCGTCGTCCCATAGGGGTTGATCGGCTGGCAGGGCGTCTCCTCCCGCACCAGGTCCACGTCCGGGCTCCCGTAGACGGCCGCACTCGACGAGAACACGAAGGCGCCGACCCCCACGTCCGTCGCGGCCTCCAGCAGCACCCGCAGGCCCTCGACGTTCTGGTGGTAGTAGAAGAGCGGACGGCGCACCGACTCCTCGACCTGCTTCTTGGCGGCGACGTGCACGATGCCACGGACGTCGCGCTGGCGCAGGATCCGCGTGACCAGGCCGCCGTCGAGGACGGAGCCCTCGAAGAACGGCACGTCGGGGAGCCGGGAGGCATCGCCGGTCGAGAGGTCGTCCAGGACCACGACCTGCATGCCGGCATCCAGCATCGCCCGGGTGATGTGCGAGCCGATGTATCCGGCACCTCCGGTGACCAGCCACGTCATGCCCGCAGCGTAGCCATGCAGACCCCTCGGCCGAGGCGATCCGTGTGCGACAGTCTGCCGCCCGTTCGTCGACCGATCGAGCGCCACGCGCGACGGCGGGTCTACCCGGTGCCCCGCCGTTCGGGCGTGCCGGGGAGACGGGTGCGCGGGAGCTCGAGCAGGCCGTGGGAGACGGCGAGGAGGACCGCCTCGAGGCGCGAGCGCACCCCCAGTTTGTTCAGCACTGCCTGCACGTGGGACCGCACCGTCGCGACGCCGACGCCCATCGCTGTCGCCATCTCCTCCGTGGAGGAGCCCTGGACGAGTCGCTCGAGCACCTCCGACTCCCGCCGGGTGAGGAACTGTGCGGCCAGCTGGACCTGGTCCAGATCGGCACGCGAGGGGCGCAGGGTCGTCCGCAACAGCTCCCTGTCGGTGTAGAACGCGCCCTTGGCCACCATGCGCACCGCCTCGAGGACGACGCTGAACGGCTCGGCCTTGCTCACCACTCCTTCGGCGCCAGCTGCGACGGCCTCGGCGAGCACGCGGCCGTCGACGGCACCGCTGAGCAGCACGACTCTCACACCCGGAGAGCCGGCGGTCAGTGCGCGGATGCCCGCGAGCCCGTCTGGACCCTGGGAGAAGTGCAGGTCCATGATCACCACGTCGGGTTCGGTCGCCCGGGCCGCGGCCAGGGCCTCGGGCACACTGCGGGCGACGCCGACGACCTCCTCCCCGCGGGCCTCCAGCGCCACTGCGAGTGCGTCGATGAAGACGGCGTGGTCGTCGCACAGCAGGAGACGGCTCACGGCTCCACGGCTCCGGGCGGCAACGTGAGTGCGGCGCAGCAACCGCCCCAGGGTGAACGACCGAGCACGAGCCAGCCGCCGGCCGGGAGGACGAGAGAGCGGACGACATCGAGGCCGGTGCCACCGTGTCGGTGGAAGCCGGCCCGACCGGGACCCGGGCCGTCGTCGTGGATCTCGACCCGCACTCGTCGCTGGCCGTGGAGGCCTGGGGTGCCCGTGACAGCCGGGCCGGTGTACCCCGCCTGCAGGAGGATCCTGCCGTTCGAGGAGGTGGCGGCCAGCGCATTCCAGAGCAGGTTGCGCACCGCTCGCATCAGAGCCGTTCTCGGCATCGCCACGTGCAGCGCCGCCGTGGACTGCACGGTGATGCGCCGGCTGTTCGGCGTGTGCGCGGCGGCGGCGGTCCGCAGGACGGCGTCGACGTCGCAGACGTGCCCAGCCGCTGCCGGCCGGTTCCAACGGGACCCCGAACCGGGGGAGTGCCCGTTGGCTGCCGGCGCGGGGTGCGGCTCGGGAAGCGCGTCGACCAGGTCGAAAGCGGCGCCGACTTCGCTCCCCGCGGCCTCGAGGAGCTCCCGGACCCGGCGTGCTCCCAGCGAGGGGTCGGCGGCCGCGTGGATCAGCGTGCGCAGTGTCGACAACTCGTGACGGAGGTCATGGCACACGCCCGTCGTGACGCCCCGTGACCCCGTTGACCGCTTGTCCGATTCTTGAACAGTCATCCGGTGACCATGATGACCGTTTCCGGCGGTGTTGCCCAGAGGACGCCGCACGAAGAGAGAGCGGCGCGGACCTGCGGGTCG
Source organism: Geodermatophilus sp. SYSU D00700 (assembly GCF_054050255.1). Taxonomy (NCBI): domain Bacteria; kingdom Bacillati; phylum Actinomycetota; class Actinomycetes; order Geodermatophilales; family Geodermatophilaceae; genus Geodermatophilus; species Geodermatophilus sp. SYSU D00700. Next base: position 55,664 of record NZ_JBJGZA010000025.1, read on the forward strand.
TACGACCACTCGGCCACGACGAGCGCCGCCGGGCCCAGGCCCGCGTGCAGGCCGGCGGTCAGCGCGGTGACGAGTGCAGCGCCCTCGGGGCGCAGCACCTCCTGCTGGGTCGTGGGGGAGAGTTCGACGAGGCCGATGTGCCACCGGACGAGCGCAGGGACCTCGATGCGCCCCGACCATGCGCTCACCGCCAGCCGGACCTCGGACTCGGACAGGCGGTGCAGCACGGCGCGCTCCGCGACCAGGATCTCCGCCAACCGGGCCTCGGGGACCTGGAGGACGACCTGCTCCGGTCGTGCGCGGGCCAGTTCGGCGGCTGCCTCGCTCAAGTCCGGCCCCAGGCCGCTGCTCGGCTGGAGGCGGATCACCAGCGTCGAGGCCGAGCCGTCCGTCGCCAGGCCGCGCGCCTGCCGGAGCACCCACTGGTCGAGCGCGGCGGCCAGCCCGGGAGCGGTGACACGGACCGGTGACAGTACGTCCTCGTCGACGGTCCCCACCTCGAGGAGGACCGTCTTCGACGGGGTGACGGTGGCGGGCCTGTCCACCCCTCCGGCGTCTGGCTGTGGATCGGGCGCGAGCGCCTCGATCGCCCTGCGTCCCAGGACGAAGCGTCCGGAGCGCAGTGCCCGCTGGATCTGCTGCCGGCTGCTCGTGCCGTTGACGGTGCCGTCAGGGCGTCCGGCCGGCGTGGTGTCCGGTTGCCAGGGGTCGAGCACGGTGACGCCGCCGTCGAGGGCCACCCGGGCCGCAGTCCGGTGGAGGGAGGCGAGGACGGCGTCGGGGTCGGCGCCGGGATCGGTGATCTCCTGCACGGTGACGGCGACGAGTGGGCCGCCCTCAGGACCGGCGGCACCGCTGCGGCGCAGGGCCGCGAGGGCTCGGCGGGCCATGGCGATCTCACCGCCGTCGGTGGGGTCCTCGACCAGCACGGCGAGCCAGCCCGGTGCGAGGACGACCACGGTGTCGGTCTCCCGGGCCACCTGTCGGACCCGGTCGGCCAGGTCGGCCGTCTGCAGTCCGGGCGGCGGCTGCGGACCCTCGAGCCCGTTCTGCAGGACCGAGACCAGGGCCAGCGCCACACGCGACGGGCGCCGACGCAGGCGCGACAGCGCCGTCCCCAGACGATCGACCAGGTGCCCGCGTCCGTCGCCGATCCTGTCCGGCCCCGGGAGTGCAGCGGAACTGGTGACCTGGGCGTGCAGGACGACGCGCCGGGCCCTCCGACGACGCATGCGGGGAGACAGCCGGCACATCCTGCGGTCCGGGGCCACCAGTAGGTGGAACCAGATCGGGTCGGCATGGTCGCCTCGCAGGGCGCTGACCTGCACGCTGGCGCTCTGGCCGCGCAGGTCGATCAGGTCGCGCACGGTCGCGGTCACCCGGGCGCCGTCGCTCCCGGTGAGGACGTCGTCCAGCGGGACTCGGGTGTCGTCGCCCGGTTCCAGCCCGAGCAGCGCGGCCATGGCTCCGTTGACCCACTCGAGCAGGAGCGAGCCGTCCACTCCGGCGACGGCGAGCGCCACCGGGCCGCCGGTGCTCAGGGCGAGGTCGCGGAGCGCCCCGTTCCCTGCCTTCACCTCAGCAGTGTCGCAGCCCAGGACCGAGGTCGACGTCCTTGAGGATCGTCGACATGCCGAGCGAGGATGCCAGGACGCACTGCTCTCGCGGAGGGGCGGTGTACTCGACGTGCAGCACCGCCTTGCCGAGTGCCAAGAACGGACGGTAGGCCTCGCACTCGTCGTAGACGAGGCACTCCTCGTTGACGGCGAAGTCGAACACCGGTGCCAGGTCGGTGACCTGCTCGACGTCGTTCTTCAGCGCCACCGACATCCCCCGGTCATGGGCCAGCCCGGCCACCGCGGTGTTGAAGGCCAGCTGGTCCTGGGCGGTGAGCGGGAAACCGGTGTCGTTGGTGTACCCGTCGACGTTGTCGGCCTCGACGGCGTCGAAGCCCTTGGCTCGGCAGGCGTCGAACCGGGCGGCCAGGATGGGCAGGAGGACGTCGGTGCGCCGGATGTCGAGCCAGCGCTCCCCGGGCCAGTCGTCCAGCGGCCGCCCGAGGACCTCCTCGGGGTAGGCCCCGGCGTCCGGGCGCCACTCCTCGTAGGCGCCGGCGTTGACGTAGCAGATGACCCGCCGGCCGGCGTCGTGCAGCTGTCGGACCTGCTCGGCAGTCGTCTCCTGCCAGTCCACGTCGTACACGTCGGCGTCCACAGACAGGTCCAGCGCACCGCTCAGCTGGTACTGCCAGGTGGTGCCCGGGGCCGGCCGCCATGGCGTGGACGTGCCAGGCGCGTCGCCGGCACCGCTCGGTGCGGCGGTGGACGTCCCACCGCCCGGATCCCGTGGACCGCTGCCGGCAGTGTCATCGGCGCCGGATGGGACCCCGCTGGACGACGGGGCGGCGGACGGCTCCGAGGTCCCGGCCCCGTTGCTCGGTCCCGGGGACGCGCTCGAGGTGCTGCTGGCGGGCGCCGCCGTACCGGCGGGGTCGTCGTCCCGGGAGCTCCCGCCGGCGCAGCCGCTCACGACCATGGCCACGAGCACCAGTACGCAGGTGCGTCGGGGAAACGTCAAGAGGCGGTCACCGCCCGGCGGCCGGTGACGGTTCGGGACCGAGGGAAGCCTCCCCATGGGTGGGGCATCTCGCGGTCGGTCACGAAGACGTGCCCCGCGCCCAGCGACGCAGCGCGACGGGTGACCGCGGACAGCTCGTCGGCCGGGCAGGTGTGCACCAGGTGCCACACCCGGGCCCGGGGGATCCGGGACAGCCCGGGCGGCGGCCGGAACTCGGCGTGGCAGGCTGCGGTGCCCTCGAACACACAGGTGACGTCGAGCAGCGCGAGATAGCCCAGTGCGGGGACGACTCCCGGGTTGCCCACCACGAAACCCGCCCCGGCGCGCCGGGCGTCGGCTGCGTACTCGACGCACCGGTCGATCGCCGCGGCGTCCGCGGGGAACCGGTCGAACATCACCCCACCGACCCGGTGGACGTCGAGCCAGGCGTGGACGTCGGCCAGGACGTCGGCAGGGGACCGTTCGCCGTAGGCGACGTCGACGTACCCCAGCAGCCGCAGGCGGCGGAGCATCCGGAGGGCCTCGGGGTAGTAGGGGTCGTCCGGTGCGCCGGGACCGTCGTGGACGTTGACCACGACGAACGACGGCCGGGGCGTGTGCTCGGCCAGCGCGCTCCAGGCCGGCGGGTCCTCGGCGGGGTGGACGTACCAGGGGACGGCCATCCGGGAGCTGGTCATGCCACGACCCGGGGGTCGGACACCCGGTGCAGCAGGATGGCGATCGCGCCGAACAGGGCCAGTGGGAAGATGACCGCTGCGGTGTGGGCGCCGTAGACCAGCGCCGAGGAGGCGTAGACGGCCGCCATCGCCGCGGCGAGCACCGCACGCCAGGGCACACCGAAGGCGGTGAGCGCCGCGGCCGTGGTCGCCATCGAGGTGAACGCAGCCGCCGTCACGACGGTCATGGGCCACTCCGGGTTCCCGGCCTGCAGGGCCAGCACGACCAGGGCGGCGGCGAGGGCGGAGAACGCGGCGGTGCTGCCGGCGGCGAGGACGGCCGCGTGCCGCGCCTTGCGGGCCGCAGCCTGCATGACGTACAGCCGGGCCGCCGACGTCTGCAGACGGGCACGGAGCAGGGCGATCACCGGATCGGCCGCGGCGGCGCCGACCACACTCGCCGTGACGAGCGGCGTGGCACTCTGCTCGGGCACCGTCTGCAGCAGCGTGAGCAGGCTCGTCGCGAGCAGGAAGGCCTGCGCCGCGGCCGGCGCGGCAGCGCGCCAGTCGGCCCTGCCCGGCAGGGCGGGACCGCCCGCTCCCACGACGGTGCGGACGCCGAGCAGGACGACGACCAGGCTCGCCGTCGTCGCGCCGCCCAGGGTGAGGCTCGGCGACCACGTCCACGACTCGGGCAGGACCGACACCACCGCGACCACGAGGAGAGCACCCCACACGGCCACGAGGGCGCCGACGGTGCGCCTGGCGCAGACGAGGACGGAGACCGCGGATGCGTAGGCGGTCCACACCAGGCACAGCGCGACGGCGGCGGCGGCCACTCTCAGGTCGTGGGCGAGGACTATCGGCGTCAGCGGGGCCACGGCGAGGACGAGCAGCGTCATCCCCCCGGCCCTGCGCCGGCCCGCCGGACCCTCGCCCCACCCGAGTCGGGACCAGGCGACGGCAGCGACGACCTGGCCACCGATCCACCCGGTGGCCCCGGCGGTCCACACGAGCCGGGCGTCGACCTGCAGCGTGCTCAGCGCCGCCGCTGCGAGGAGGACGCCCGCGACGAGCAGCAGACCCCGCCTGCCCGCCTCGTCGAGGCCGACCGGGGTCCGCGCCCGCCGCAGCTCCGAGCCGACCCTCGCCTGCCCAACGCGGTAGACCGCCGCGGCCAGTGCGAACACGTCGGTGCGGCCGTGGCGAGCGGCCGCCGTGCGATCACTCACCCCGTTGGCCTCGAGCCGGGCCGCAACGTCGAGCACGTCGACGGCACCGGCGGCCAGGTCCTGCAGGGGGTCGACCGTCGGCTCGGCCCTGGCAGGCACGGCGGGTGGAACGGTGGTCATCGGGAGCCCGCCACCTGCGGACTACGCCGAGGCGTCGGGACCAGGACGGGCATGTCGTCCGGCAGCTCGACCGGGACAGGCGCGACCGGCGGACGCGGGACCGGCGGATGTGCCATCGGCGGACGCGCCACCGGAACGACCGTGGCCGGCAGGGGGACGGACGGCACGGGAACGATCCGCACGGGCGCCACCGGCACGGGCACGGGAGGCGCCGTCAGCCGACGCGTCGCGGTCTGCTGGTAGGCCGACTGGTAGGCGGCCAGAGCGCGATCGAGCGTGGCGGTCGCCAGCGCGTGCTCCCGTGCCGCGAAGGACATGGCCCGGCGACGCTCGTCGTCCCTCAGCAGGTCCAGAGAGGCCGCGGCGAAGGCCTCCGGGTCGCGGGAGGGGACGACGACGCCGGCGCGCCGGTCCTCGTCGAGGCACTCGGCGACCCCGCCCACGTCGGTACTGACCGTGGCCCGGCCGCACATCATCGCCTCGATGACGGTGAAGGGCAGCCCCTCGGAGATGCTGGACAGCACGACGATCGATCCGGCCGCGATCGCCGGCCGGCTGCCCTTGGTCGGCCCCTCGAAGGTGGCCGAATCGGTCAGGCCGAGTTCCTGGATCAGCTCCGCCACGCTGTCCCGGTAGGCCTCGTTGCCCTCGGGGACCGGGCCGAACAGGCGGAGTCTCGCCTCCGGGAGTTGCCGGCGCACGATCGCGAAGGCGCGGACCAGCGTGTGCAGGTCCTTAAGCGGGTCGATCCGGCCGACGAAGCTGAGGGTGGGCACCTCCGGCTCCGCGCCGACGGGCTCGTAGAGCTCGGGCTCCACGCCGTTGAGGATCGTCACCACCCGGCCCGGGTCCGCGCCGAGCCGCTGCGCCCACCGGCGGTTGAAGTCGGAGACGGGGAGGACCAGGTCCGCCTCGCGGTAGGCGACCTCGCAGATGCGGCGGACCAGGGCGGTGACGGCGCGGCGCTCAGCCCAGGACCGGCTGCCGTCGTTCAGCGCCAGGTAACGCTCACGCAGGTAGACGCCGTGCTCGGAGAGCACCATCGGGATGCCGTGCCGCCAGTACGCGGCGAGGCCGATCATGCCTGCGCCTCCGTTGCCGGCCGAGTGCACCAGGTCCACATCGGTGGGCGCAGCGTCCACGACCGCGAGAGTCCGGTCGACGATGTTGGCGGCGGCCACGGCGTCGGCGACGCTCAGGGGTGGTAGCCCGGCGCAGCGCGCTCCCCACGCGGTCAGGAGCGCGCCGGCCGAGCCCCGGGTGGCGAGGAGGGCAGCGAGTCGCTGCCCGTCGCTCAGGCGCACGAGGGAACGCAGGGCCGCCCGCGCCTGGGCGACGGCCTCCTCGCCGTCGGGGGCGAGCGCGGCGTCCCAGAGCCGGGCCAGCGCCAGCTGCACCGCCCGGTGCAGGTCGGCGCTGCGGCGGAGTCGCCGGACGCCGGAGGGCAGCGTGCCCCACATCGGGTGGAGGACGACGCGCCGTAGAGCGGGCGGCTGCGGCCAGACGGACCGTTCGCCGCCGGTCGCGGTGAGGCTGATGACCGTCCACTCGTGTCGGGACATGCCCTTGATGAGCTGGTCGCACCAGGTGCTGACGCCACCGGTCTTGACCGGGTAACTACCCTCGGTAACCAGAGCCACTCGCAACGCGGCGTGCTTGCCGAGAGGTGGTCTGGTGTTCCCCGTCGACGTGCCCTCTGCGACGCGGCGCGGTGGGAACGAACTCCTCGTCTGCACTGCGGCTGCCTCCCCGTGTCACCGCACGCCATCGCCTCGGGTCCGAGCCCGATGCGATGGCGTGACGGCACGTCAGCGTGGAGGGATGCGGCAGTCCTGTATCCCCCAAGGTGGACGACCGCGTCTCCACCAGATGGTGGAGAGCGGCTCTGTGACGTGGAGGAGAGCCCCGGGGTTTGCGATCGCCGCCCTCGAAGTTCCCAGGTCCGGAGATCCGGACCCACAGTGACGACGCACACGCGCCGCGTGAAGCGGTGACCACAGAGGGTTTCCGAGACACCCACGGTCGGTTCACGACTCGCGCTTGAACCAAGCCCAGTACCCACGGCCGGAGAATCCATGCACGGCTGTCCTTATGTTGTCGCGGTTACTGCGGGACAGGGCACCGTTCATGGGGGCATCGACAATGGGTTCGTCATCGCGCACAGGGGCGGGACTGTCACGTGGGCGCTCCGTGGTGGCGCTCCTGGTCCTGCTGGCGATCGTCGTGGCCGGTGTGTCCCTGAGCGCGAGCGCCGCGCGAGCGGCCGAGTACCGGGTGGACCTCCGGGTGCTCGTCGTCAGCAACGGGGATCCGTCCGTCGAGGCGATCGCGACCCAGCTGGTCCGCGAGGGCGTGCCCTTCACGAAGGTCTTGGTCAACGACCCTGGCCGGCCGGTCATCGACGCCGCCTTCCTGGCCGACGCGTCGGCAGCCACGGCGCGCTACCAGGCCGTGGTCCTGCCCAACCAGGCCGGCGGTGGGCTGACGGCTGACGAGACCGCGGCCCTGACGGCCTACGAGCGCACCTACGGGGTGCGCCAGGTCAGCGCGTACAACTGGCCCACGCCCAGCATGGGGCTCAACAGCCCGACCTACAGCGGTTCGCTGGACGGCGGGTCGGCCACGGTCACCGCCGCCGGCCTGGCCGGCCCGTTCGGGTACCTGCAGGGGTCGCTGCCGATCGACGACTTCGGCTCGGAGCTGGAGGTCTTCGGGTACCTCGCCCAGCCGGTGTCCCCGCTCCCGGCCGGAGAGTCGTTCACCCCGCTCCTGACGGCCAGTGCCCCTGGGGGGCAGAGCGGTGTCCTGGCCGGCGTGCACGCCAAGGACGGACGCGAGGAGCTCGTCCTCACGGCGGCCTACAACCCGTACATGCAGTGGTGGAACACGGTGGCGCACGGCGTCGTGACCTGGATGACCCGCGGCATCCACCTGGGCCACCAGCGCAACTACCTGGCCGTCCACATCGACGACGTGTTCCTGCCCGACAGCCGGTGGAGCGTGAGCGGGAACTGCACCCCGGGCGACGACTGCGTCGACCCCTCGGTGACGACCGAGGACATCCGGATGACGTCGGCGGACGTGACGCGCCTGCTGGACTGGCAGAACGCCAACGACTTCAAGCTCGACATGGTCTTCAACGCCGGCGGCATCCAGATGTGGCGGGACGAGCACGGGGGAGCCGATCCCCTCACCGACGCGCTGCTGGCGAACCAGGCGCAGTTCCCGTGGATCAACCACACCTTCACGCACCCGTACATGGGCTGCATCCAGATCGCGCCCACCGTCGTCGGGCAGCCCTGGCACTGCGCGACCTCCGAGGGCGAGACCCCGCGGCAGGACCCGGAGATCCCGGCACAGGAGTCGGGCGGGGTGTACTGGGCGTCGCAGGAGTTCCTCCGCGCCCAGGTGCAGGACAACATCACCTGGGCGGCCTCGGTGGGTCTGAGCGACTTCGACGCAACGGAGCTCGTCACCGGCGAGCACTCCGGCCTGCGGACCACGCCGCAGCAGCCGCAGGACAACCCGTTCCTGGGCGCGGCGCTCGACCAGACCGGCATCGACGTGACCGCGTCGGACGCGTCTCGCGAGCCGACCCCGCGGACGGTCACCGGGGGTGGCACCGTGACGCTCCCGCGCTATCCCATGAACGTCTACTACAACACCGGCACGTACCAGGACCAGATCGACGAGTACAACTGGTACTACAACTCCAGGGCAGACGGCGGCAGCGGCATCTGCGAGAACAACCCCCTGAGCACTTGCATCGCGCCGCTGCCGGCCGGTGACCCCCAAGAGGCCCGGGCCAGTTTCGACGGCTACCTGCAGCCCCTCGAGGTCCGCAACGCCCTGGGGAAGGTCCTGACCAACGACCCGCGGCCCTTCTACGCGCACCAGTCGAACCTCGCCGAGGATGCCCTGCTCTACCCGGTCGTCGAGGGGATCCTGCAGCAGTACCGGGCGACGCACGCCGCCTCGGCTCCGGTGGTGCGCACGGACATGACGTCGCAGCTGCAGCAGCTGAACCGCATGGCGGGCTGGCAGAGCGCGGCGCAGAACACGACTGCCTACATCGACAGCTCCGGCGTGCACGTCGAGGGCGGTGGCGCCGAGGTCCCCCTGACCGTGCCGGCGGGCACGCAGGTCAACGGTGCGGCGCTCGAGTCCTACGGCGGCGAGTTGTCGGCGTGGGTCACCGGCACGGTCACCGCCGTGCCGTCGTCCCCGATGGGCGGCTACGTCGGCACGGCCGCGACGGTGCCCGGGGCTCCGGTGCTCGGGGCCGTGACGGCGGGCGACGCCTCGGCGACGGTCTCGTGGACCGCTCCGGTCGACGCGGGCGCGTCGCCGATCACCGGCTACCAGGTGGCGGTCTACGAGGGCGACGCCACGCAGCCGGCGCGTCAGGAGTCGGCCGCAGCCGATGCCACCCAGCTGCAGGTGACCGGCCTGACCAACGGCACGGCCTACAGCTTCACGGTCGCGGCGGTCAACGGAGCCGGCACCGGCCCGGCGTCGCAGCGTTCGGCCCCGGTGACGCCCACGGCGGCGCCCACGGTGGGGTCGGAGCTCGCGGCGGGCTCCCAGTTGATCGCCGGTCAGTCGCTGGTGTCGGCCAACGGGTCGCACCGGGCGGACATGCAGCCCGACGGGAACTTCGTGGTCTACCGCACCACCGATGGGGTGCCGGTGTGGAGCTCCGGCACGTGGGGTGTGCCCGGTGCTCACGTGGAGATGCGCGCTGACGGGAACCTGGTGGTGGTGTCGGCGGCCGGTGCGGTGGCCTGGCAGTCGGGTACGGCCGGGTCGGCCGGGGTGCGGGCGGTGCTCGGCGATGACGGGGTGCTGAGCGTGCTGACCGCCGAGGGCACCGTGGTCTGGTCCAGTGCGGCGCCGCCGCCGCCTCCACCGCCGGTCGCGGAGCTGGGGGCTGGCTCGCAGTTGGTGGCGGGTCAGGGGCTGGTGTCGGCCAACGGGGCGTTCCGGGCGGACATGCAGGGCGATGGCAACTTCGTCGTCTACCGCAATGTCGATGGAGCGCCGGTCTGGGACACCGGGACGTGGACCACCCCCGGTGCCCACCTGGAGATGCGCGCCGACGGGAACCTGGTGGTGGTCTCGGCGGCCGGTGCGGTGATCTGGCAGTCGGGTACGGCCGGGTCGGCCGGGGTGCGGGCGGTGCTCGGCGATGACGGGGTGCTGAGCGTGCTGACCGCCGAGGGCACCGTGGTCTGGTCCAGCGCTGGGAATTCACCGCTGGGATCGGAGTTGGTTGCGGGCCGGCAGTTGGTGGCGGGGCAGTCGCTGGTGTCGGCCAACGGGTCGCACCGGGCGGACATGCAGCCCGACGGGAACTTCGTGGTCTACCGCACCACCGATGGGGCGCCGGTCTGGGACACGGTCACCTGGGGCAACAACGGGTCCTGGGTGGAGATGCGCACCGACGGGAACCTGGTGGTGGTCTCGGCGGCCGGTGCGGTGGCCTGGCAGTCCAACACCGCCGGGTCGGCCGGGGTGCGGGCGGTGCTCGGCGATGACGGGGTGCTGAGCGTGCTGACCGCCGACGGCACCGTGGTCTGGTCCAGTGCGCCGCCGCCGCCTCCACCGCCGGTCGCGGAGCTGGGGGCTGGCTCGCAGTTGGTGGCGGGTCAGGGGCTGGTGTCGGCCAACGGGGCGTTCCGGGCGGACATGCAGGGCGATGGCAACTTCGTCGTCTACCGCAATGTCGATGGAGCGCCGGTCTGGGACACCGGGACGTGGACCACCCCCGGTGCCCACCTGGAGATGCGCGCCGACGGGAACCTGGTGGTGGTCTCGGCGGCCGGTGCGGTGATCTGGCAGTCGGGTACGGCCGGGTCGGCCGGGGTGCGGGCGGTGCTCGGCGATGACGGGGTGCTGAGCGTGCTGACCGCCGAGGGCACCGTGGTCTGGTCCAGCGCTGGGAATTCACCGCTGGGATCGGAGTTGGTTGCGGGCCGGCAGTTGGTGGCGGGGCAGTCGCTGGTGTCGGCCAACGGGTCGCACCGGGCGGACATGCAGCCCGACGGGAACTTCGTGGTCTACCGCACCACCGATGGGGCGCCGGTCTGGGACACGGTCACCTGGGGCAACAACGGGTCCTGGGTGGAGATGCGCACCGACGGGAACCTGGTGGTGGTCTCGGCGGCCGGTGCGGTGGCCTGGCAGTCCAACACCGCCGGGTCGGCCGGGGTGCGGGCGGTGCTCGGCGATGACGGGGTGCTGAGCGTGCAGACCGCCGACGGCACCGTCGTTTGGTCCAACGTGATGTCGGCAACAACCGCGCAGGCGACGGAGCTTGCTGCGGCGATGCTCAGTGGCGTGACTGTTGCTCCGGCGGCTGAGTCGCCTTCGACGGGTTCGGCTCCGGCGACGGAGTCGGCTCCGGCACCTGGGCCGGCTCCGGCGACGGAGTCGGCTCCGGCACCTGAGCCTGCTCCGGCACCTGGGCCGGCTCCGGCGACGGAGTCGGCTCCGGCACCTGAGCCTGCTCCGGCACCTGGGCCGGCTCCGGCGACGGAGTCGGCTCCGGCACCTGAGCCTGCTCCGGCACCTGGGCCGG